>JAPOPM010000012.1 GCA_026712905.1 Deltaproteobacteria bacterium | reverse complement strand
GGGAACACGCCCACGCGGGTGTTCGACTTGATCTGGCCCCGGTAGTTGCCGATGTTGCCGATGCCGGTCTCCGGGTCCTTGGTGATCCAGTGGGAGCAGGTGGTGTAGGGGCCGTTGTCGAAGCCGGGGGTGGAGATGGGGACCGGGAACTTGTCCAGCCCCTCGTTATCCAGGGCGTCGCCGGTCATCACCACCTCATGGCACGCGGGGTCGGCCACCACCTCCGGCTTGATGGGGTTGGAGAGGGCGTGCTTCCATTTCGCGTCCATCTCGTCGGCGCTGTTGCAGCCCATTCCCAGGAAGTAGATGGCCTTGCTGCCGGCCAGCGCCCCCACCACCACGGGAAAGTCGAAGCGGCGCCCACGCGAGTCCGTGACGTTGGAGAAGTACCATGCCTTGCGCTCTTCGTCGGGGATGCCGCCACGGTACTGCCAGCGCACCAGCGGATGCAGCTCGGTGTCCTTGTTGATGGTCTGATTGATGCGGCGCAGATGCCCCGCCTCTTCGAGCATCCTGATATGCTCATGTAGATCTGCATAACCCATTAGCTGCCTCCTGTTCGCGTCAAACTTTCGAGTGATGTCATGGAGAGTTCCCGTCGCCCCGTCGGGCCGTGTTGCAGCCCGGATTCGGGGCTTCGGTGGTCGGAATGAAACGGTAGGCTCCAGCGAGAATCTCAAACAGATAGCCGATCCGGTCCGGCCGTGTCAAATTCTCGGAAGTACCGCCGATGCGCGCACTTAGGGCACTTGAGCGCGCTTGACTTGCGGCTTTCGTGTTCGTTAGCTTCCGGGCTGTAATCCACGGAGGGAATTCCACGCATGCACACCGACCAAAAGACTCTTGAGAAGGTGTTCTCCCACATCGACCGGGAGGAACTGGCGAATCTGGCCATGGATGTCGTGAACTTCCCCACGCCCACCGGGAGCGAGGAGGAGGTGGCGCGGTTCATCCATGACTGGTTGCAGAAGCAGGGCATCGAGACGTTCCTGCAGCACACCGAGCCGGGTCGGGCCAACGTGGTGGGGGTGATTCCGGGCGAGGGCACGGGGCCGACGCTGCTCTTCAACGGGCACATGGATACGGCGCTTTCGGGCGGCCCGGAGGATCTCTGGATCACCGGCAGCACCCGTCCCGAGTGGCAGGCGCTGGCGCGGCGCGAGGACGACGTCATCTACGGCAGCGGCATCGTCAACGACAAGGGGCCGCTCACCTGCACCCTGGCCATGGCCAAGGCGCTCAAGGAGAGCGGTGTCAAGCTCAAGGGCGACGTCATCGTCACGGGCGTGGCGGGCGAGATCGGGCGCTCGCCGGTGGACCACTACCAGGGGCCGGCGTACCGGGGGAAGGGGCACGGCGCGCGCTACCTGGTGACCCACGGCGTGGTGGGGGACTACTGCATCGTCGTGGAGCCGTCCCAGTTCCGCATCACCTGGGCCCAGTGCGGCGCCGTCTTCATCAAGATCACGACCTACGGCGAGCCCATGTACGGGCCGTTCGTGGACCATCCGCTGTCGCCCAAGGAAAGCAAGAACGCGGTGGTGCGCATGGCCTCCATCATCCCGGCCCTGGAGGAGTGGGCGCGGCGCTACGAGAAGGAGCACCGCTACGAGTTCGGCGCGGGCACGGTGGTCCCCAAGGTCAACATCGGCTCCATCTTCGGCGGCGCGCCGTTCAAGCCCAACTTCTCCCCGGCCATCTGCAACCTCTACGTCGAGGCCTTCATGGCGCCGGAACAGCGCGCCATCGATGTGCTCCGGGAGGTCCGGGAGGTCCTGGCGGCGACGGAGATCGAGGCCAAATCGTCGCTCTTCCTGTCGGTCAACGGCTACGAGTCCAAGGGCGCGGAGCCGCTGGTGGCCGCCATGGAGGAGGCCCACGAGTACGTCCGGGGCCGCAAGGTGGAGCCCATCCGCGACGCCTTCACCAGCACCTACGCCGACCTCACCGTGTTCGCCGAGGTGGGGATTCCCGCCATCAAGTGCGGCCCGGCGCCGGAAGCCGCCGACGCCAAACCGGCCACCAGCGAGATGCAGAAGGTGGAAGACCTCGAAGCCGCCGCGCGCATGTACGCGTTCGCCGCGCTGGAGATCGCCGGCCGGGAGCGCACCTGAGCGGACGGCGGACCGGGCCGGGTGGGGCCGCGAGGCAGGTGCTTGAACGCCCCTGTTTGCGAAGCGCCAAGTACGATATTGCCACAATACGGGCGGAATGAAGCCGCCCAGCAGGAAGGAGCCTCCCATGAGCATCGATACAGGGCTTTACCGCCGTACATACAGACTCCAGAGCGACGACGCGGCGGTTACCGAAGAGGTGCTGTTTTCGTCCGATTCCCACGTGATGGAACCCGCGGACACCGTGGTGGACCGCGTGCCCCAAGCCATGCGCGATCGCGCCATGCGCTTCCCCGAGCTGAAGATAGGGGAGGGGTTCCAGACCCATCCCGGCGGTTCCGATCCCAACGCCCGGCTCAAGGAGATGGCGGTGGACGGGGTCAGCGCCGAGGTGTTGTATCCCACCCACGGTCTGAGCCTCTTCTCGGAGGACGATCCGGAGTTGCAGGAGGCGTCTTGCCGGGCCTTCAACGATTGGCTCATCGAGTACTGCTCGGTGGACCTGGACCGGCTGGTGGGCGTGCCCATGATCGCGACCTTCAACATGGACCACGCGGTGGCCGAGTTGGAGCGCTGCAAGAAGGCCGGACTTCGGGGAGGGCTGATCTGGCAGGTGCCGCCCAAGGAGCTGTCCTTCGCCTCGGACCACTACGAGCGCTTCTGGGCCGCGGCCCAGGAGATGGAGATGCCCGTCAGCCTGCACATCCTCACGGGCTTCGGCTACGTCAAGACCCGCCGCGACCGCAAGGGCCTGGAGCGTTACCGGGGCAGCGTCAACCTCAAGCTGGCGGAGATCACCGACAGCCTCATGGACATCATCTTCTCCGGCGTGCTGGAGCGCTACCCGCGCCTCAAGATCGTCCTGGTGGAGAACGAGATCGGCTGGCTGCCCTACGTGCTGGAGCAGTGGGACTACTACTTCGACCGCCACCGCCCTTCGGATCCGCTGACCATCGACAAGCTGCCGACGGAGTACTTCAACCGGCAGGTGTTCGCCACCTTCTTCAACGACGCCGTGGGCGCCCGCAACCTGGCCTGGTGGGGGCACGACAACTGCATGTGGTCCAACGACTTCCCGCACGCCAACTCCACCTGGCCGCACTCGCGCGAGGTGGTGGCGCGGGACCTGGGCCATCTGCCCGAAGACGTGCGCGCCAAGCTCTTGCGGGACAACGTGGCGCGGCTCTACGACATGCCCGTGCCCGCGCCCATGGCCGCCGGGGTGTAGCCCACCCCGGCCGGTCCGTCGGTCACTGAGTCATTCGCGCGAAAGCGGGTGTGTCGAAACGTCGTCCGGACAAGAACCGGCACCAACCCCCCGAGTCGTCATTCCCGCGGAAGCGGGAATCCAGGGGCGGTGGTGGGGCACTACAGGGGCGTTTTTCCGCCTCGCCACCCCTGGATTCCCGCTTTCGCGGGAATGACGTTCCGTTACGTAGTTGCCTCATGAGTTTGATACCGCCTGGAAAGCGGAGATCCGGGCGGTGTCAGGGGGCCGCGGGTTCGGTCTTCCCGAGCGTGAGTGAGAATCCCGGCTTGCGGATGTAGACCTGGGTGTATTCCTTCTGCTTGGTAAGTTCGTGGACGAGCCGCACCAGGGGTTGGCTGGCGCTCAGATACTCCCGCGGCTGTCCGGCGGTCTCAAGCGCCTCCACCGCCTCATCCCCGGCGAATACGCGCAGGATCAACTCTTCATCGGACATGGAAGAGTTGCCGAGCTGCTTCCGCACCTCGGGCAGCGACGGGTCCGGCTGTTCCCAGCCCTCCCAGTCCCTGGCCCGGGGCCGCCCCAGGATACGGTCCTTTACGTCCGGGTCCATGAGCTCGGCGCCTTCCCGGCCCCAGATTCCCAGGGCGTACTGCATGGACTGGTCGGTGACCTGTTTGTAGCGCTCGCCCATGATGATGTTGATGGCGGCCTGGGTGCCCACGAACTGGGACAGGGGCGTCACCATGATGGGGTAGCCCCACTCGGCGCGCACCCGCGCGGCCTCCTCCAGCGCCGCCGGCAGCTTGTCCTCCATCCCCACGAGCCGGAGCTGGTGCACGAAGTTGGCGATCATGCCGCCGGGCACCTGGTGGTTGTAGACGGACTGGTCGAACGCGCGCGGCGCGCCCATGGGCAGTCCGTCCCTCTTCGCGACGAAGGTGAAGTGTTCCTGCACCGGCTTCAGCACCTCCTCGTCCACCGAAGCGGTATGGCCCATGGCGCGGATGTTCCGCAGCATGTTGAAGACCGAGGGTTGCGCCGAGCCGTTGGCCAGCGGCGGCACGCCGGTGTGGATGGTGGTCATGCCGAGCTTGATGGCTTCCAGGTAGTTGAGCGGCGCCAAGCCGTTGTTGCAGTGCGCGTGGAACTCCACCGGCGTGTCGCCGATGTTCTCCAGCACCAGGGGCACCAGCGCGCGCGTGCGCTCCGGCGTGAGCAGCCCGCCCACGTCCTTGAAGCAGATGCGCCAAGGCTTCAGGGCCGCGGCTTCCCGGGCCTTCCGCGCGTAGTACTCGTCGGTGTGCCGGGGCGACACCGAGTAGATCAGGTTGACCACGCAGTTCATGCCCGCCTTGCGCAACGCCTCCACGTCCTCCTTGAACACCGCGTAGTCATTCCACGGGTTGGAGGTGCGGGTCAGCGTGATGCCGTTGTCCACCACGTGCTGGACCACGAGCCGCGACACCGACGTGGGCTTCTTCTCCAGGCCGCCCTTGATGCCGCCGTGGAGCCGGAGCGGGGTGTGGCGCGCGCGCCGGCTGCCTTCCCGCAGCCAGTGCCAGGGGTTCTCCTTATGCTCCCGCACGTACTTCTTGAACATGGTGGCGGTGAAGAACTCCATGGACTCGAAGCCCGCCCGGTCCATGCGCTCGATGGCCTCCAGCATGGCCGCGGTCTTCATGTTGAAGGCCCACAGGCTCTGGTTGCCGTCCCGCAGCGTGGTGTCCACGAAAGTGACGTCGCTCATGGGATGCTCCTTGGTGACTGGGGGTCTGCGGGTTGTTGGCTAACCGGCGGCCCCATCGCTCGCGTCCGCGCTCCGCCCCAGGGTGAGTGAGAACCCCGGCTTGCGGATGTAGACCTGGGTGTACTCCTGCTGGCGGGTGAGTTCGTTGATGAGGCGCACCAGCGGTTGGCTCGCGCTCAGGTACTCGCGCGGCCGGCCGGCGTTCTGCAGCGCCTCCACCGCTTCGTCTCCCGCGTACACCCGCATGATCATGTCCTCGTCGGACATGGACGGCCCGCCGAGCTTCGCGCGCACCTCCTTGAGCGATGGGTCCGGCTGCTCCCAGTTCTCCCACGCCTTGGCGCGAGGGCGCCCCAGGATGCGGTCCTTCACGCCGGGGTCCATGTACTCGGCGCCCTGCCGGCCCCAGAGGCCCAGCGCGTATTGGATGGACTGGTCGGTGACCTGTTTGTAGCGCTCGCCCATGATGACGTTGATGGCGGCTTGGGTCCCCACGAACTGGGACAGCGGAGTCACCATGATGGGATAACCCCACTCTTCGCGCACCCGCGCGGCCTCCTCCAGCGCCGCCGGCAGCTTGTCCTCCATTCCCACGAGCCGGAGCTGGTGGACGAAGTTGGAGATCATGCCGCCGGGCACCTGGTGGCTGTAGACGGACTGGTCGAAGGCCCGCGGCGCCCCCATGGGCAGACCGTCGCGCTTGGCAACGAAGGTGAAATGGTCGCGCACCGGCTCCAGCGCCTTCTCGTCCACGGTCGCGGTGTGGCCCATGGCGCGCACGTTCCTGAGCATGTTGAAGATCGACGGCTGGGCCGAGCCGTTGGCCAGCGGCGGCACGCTCGTGTGGATGGTGGTCATGCCGAGCTTGATGGCTTCCAGGTAGTTGAGGGGCGCCAGGCCGTTGTTGCAGTGGGCGTGGAACTCCACCGGGATGTCGCCGATGTTCTCGAGCACGATGGGCACCAGCGTACGGGTGCGCTCCGGAGTCAGCATGCCGCCCACGTCCTTGAAGCAGATGCGGTAGGGCTTCAAGGCGGCAACTTCCCGTGCCTTCTGCGCGTAGTACTCGTCGGTGTGTCGCGGCGACACCGAGTAGATGATGTTCGCCACGGCATCCATGCCGAGTTCGCGCAGGTCGTCCACTTCCTGCTTGAACACCGCGTAGTCGTTCCACGGGTTGGAGTTGCGCGTCAGGCGGATGCCGTTGTCCACCAGGTGACTGACCACCAGCTTGGCCACCGACGTGGGCTTCTTCTCCAGCCCGCCCCGGATGCTGCCGTGCATCCGCAGGGAGGTGTTGCG
>JAPOPM010000011.1 GCA_026712905.1 Deltaproteobacteria bacterium | reverse complement strand
TAGACCGCCATGCGTGCGACCGTCCTTCATACGGAAGAAGGCACTCCTGCCGGGAAGTAAACACTCCGGTTGTCGGCACCGTTCGGGATTGCGCCGAGGGTCCCACTGGAGGCAGTGCTGCCGGCCCATCGTCATCTGGATAGACCGAGAGTCAATCCGAGAACCCTTGGCGCGACACCGAGACCCTCATGAAGGCACGAGCGCCACACGGCGAAAGCAGTCAAGCCGAAGGCGAGATCGACCGAGTCCTGCGGGAGAAGTTCCACTTTCGCCGACTCTTCCGGGCGGAAGTGGATCAACTCTTGATCCTGTCCCGCCGCCGGCAACGAAACACTACCGCCATGCCCGAGTACGGGTCAAGACCCAACTCCTCCTCCATCACCGCCGCCAGTCCGTCATGCTGCTTCATGTACAACACCGGCCGGCTCGCCAGAACCATCCGCGTGGGCACCGCCGGGTCCACCGCCGACACATCGACCCCGCCCCGGCCGTCATCCCCTCGCCCCTGTTCCTCCAGAACCAGCGGAACGAACGGTGGCAGCGGCACCGTGCCCCACCGCTTCACCTCCCCGGCCCGCCCCGCCAGCCGAATCCACCTCTCCAGCTCCTCCCGCCACACCCCATGACGCCGCGCCACCACCGTCACCGACGCCCCAGGCCGGCAGCACTCCGCCACCATCCGCGCCTTCTCTTCCCTCGACACCCTGCGCCTTCTCCTTCCATGCCCCATCCCCTCCATCCCCAACCTCTCGTACTTCGCCCACAGATCCCTTCCCGCTGCCCGCGATTCCCTATACGTCATCGCCTTCCTCCCCCCGCCAAATACCCCACCAAAACTCATCTCCTTGCTCGCGACAAGGTGGGGTCCCCGTACCGCTTACACGCTCTCGGCTCCGGTCGCTTTCTTCCGTCCCGTCATCGCGGCCAAGAGATCTATCGGCGCTTTGCTCCGAACACGCCCGTGATGCCGTCACGATCGAAAACGCCCCCAACCTCCTGTTGCGCCGGACCGTAGAACACGCCGCTGATCGTCTGTGACGAATCGTTGAAGGCTCCGTCGGCGACGGAAAGGCCGCTCCACTCCATGTCGGGAAGCGCGGTTCCCGCCTTCACGTCGCGGATGCCCATAAGACAATAGTAGCCGTCCGGTGGCCGGAAGGCGTCCGCTGCCCCAACTGCGATTCGGACAGGGTCCAGGACGGCCGTTCTCACAAGACCATGTCCTACCGTTGCAGGTCCCGTCGAAAGAAGTTCAGCACCAAGAAACCGGTACCGTCATGCAGGCGTCCAACATGGGCTATCAGACGTGGTTGGTGGCGATCTACCTGCTGAACACGACCCTGAAAGGCGTCAGCAGCATGAAGCTGCACCGGGACCTGAGCATTTCGCAAAAGTCCGCCCGGCATCTGGCCCACAGGCTCCGGGAGGGGTGGCGTCCAAAGCCTGTGTTCCAGGGTCCGTTTGAGGTAGACGAAACCTACATCGCGGAAAAGAGAAGAACAAGCACGCGTCCAAGCGACTCCACGGGGGCCGGGGCGGGGTTGGAAAGTCCGCCTCAGTAGGCATGAAGGACCACGGCACGTTTCACAAGGTCGGTTCCGAGCACCTTGACCGCTACGTCAATGAGTTCGCGGGACACCACAACCTGCGTTCACAGGACACCCTTGTGAAGATGGCCGCCATGGCACGGGGCATCGTCGGGAAGCGCCTGCGCTTCCAGGACCTCAGGGCTCCGGTGGCGGCGGGTAGCGACGTTTTCTGAAGGCTCCATGACCACGGAAACGCGGATATCCTTCAATCCGAATGACATTCGGACCATCCGGCTGGTGTAAAAAAACTTGCGGCCAAGAGACGGCCTGGAATAAGCCGGGCGGCAAGGCCGTTCCGACCCGTTGCCCGTGGTGCGACACAGCATGGCAGATAGCCGATCAACGGCTGATGCAGTGGCTCGATGACTTCATCCAGTTGACCGGCCAGACGGAAGTTCTCTTTGGTCAGTCGGCCCTTGAATTGAAGTTCTAATTGGGCTTCAGCCGGGAAGGACTCATGAAAGTCTCACTGTCAGGTGTTTCATGTGCCCTATCCTTTCTTCAGGAGCAGCGGCACGCCTTGCCGATGGGGCATCAGCACGGGCACCCTGCCGTGCTTGGCCAAGTATCGCGAGGCTACGTTCGAAAGTTCCAGCTTGACCTTGGCACGGCGCTTCAACTCGAAATTCCCAATGCTCACAAAGGGTTGGCCGTCCACCAGCGTATACATCACGCTGTACGTCTGAGCTTGGCGTCCGTCGTTATGCAGCATGATGGTGAACGTAGCCTCTCCCACCTTCAGCGCTTGATGGAACTCTTTGCGCATCCGGTCGTTGACCACCTTGAACTTGTCGAGGTCCATGGCGAAAAATGCCCACCCGTGATTGACGATGACGCTGAACAAGGCGTCCGCGGCCTGCCAGGCATCTTGAGTCACCACGGGCACCTGAACCTCGCCCAACAGGTACGACTCCATCTGCTTCTTGGTGCAGCCCTTGAGAGTGAAATCCTTGACGCCTCCCGCCATGACCTGGACCACCTTCGGCGTGTACTTGTCACATTCCTTGTCTGACGGAATCTGGATCGCCATGACCACCCGAGCCACCGGTTTCTCGTTGGCTGAGGCGGCAGCCCTGGCCAGGTCGGTGTAGTTGAGGTCCACGGTCACGTTCGTCTTGCAGCCAACGAGAAAGAGAACAAGGAGCGCTGTGAAAGCGCGGGTAGCGGCACACATCATGGAACACCTCCGGTAAGGTTCTTCCCGTTGCGGTTTCCCCGGTGGTCTTGAGACATGTAGGGGTACGATACTGTCATCTCACCCCGATGATCCCTCGCGGCGAGGATGTGATACTTCTTGTATCAGCCCGGTACGCGTATCGCGAATCGTCTTGGGAAACTTCCTGTCATGACCCAACCTTCCCAGAAACTCAAGTGCGCGGATCTCGTGATCCCCCCACCACGTCCGGACTTCATAGCCCAGGTCTTGATCGGAATCTCTTCTTCGAGACCCTGGAAAGGGGGAGCGCCTTCCCGGCAAATGTTCAGGAACATGCTGGCCAAGTGATTTCAGCACCTCAGGCCTTGGCAGCAGTGCCAGATGCGCCTTTGCTTTGCGCCCGATTCGAAAACTGCTCTCGTCCGATATGTTGTCGCCCAATATCAACCGCCAGATGGCCGTAGGGGGGGCGATGAACCGCTCCACCACGCTTCGGTACATCCTCTGCGTGCTCTCCTGGCACCGCACCTCGACGTGCTCCCTGAGATAGCGCCCGGCGAGTTCCGCCACCGTCACCGTCCCCGGCGCCCTCTCCACCGGCTCTTGGCCGCTCTTGATCCGCGAGATCGCCAGCGCCGCCTCGCGCCGTCGGCTGTGAGCACCCCGTGGCGCCCGAGCGTCACCCGCTGCGACCGGCCCTTGCGCCGGGTCTGTACCACGTACACCTTAGACCCCGACGGATAGACCCCTACCCCGAAGCCCGGGAGCTTGTCGTCCCAGAACACCGCGTCCCGCTCCTCCACGGAGAGCCTATCGACGGTGCGCTTGGAGATCGTCCGGTACTTCAACTTGGCCATGCGATCCGCCTTCCGGCTTTCCGGCGTCCGCGTCCTGAATGACTTGTCCCGGCCACCGTATAAGGTCCGAAATGGGTCTTGATGTAGCGCGGGATGTCGAGAAGAGCACCGGTTGTTATTCGGTTTGAAAATTGCGATATGAGTGTAGCGTTACTTGGTTCCCGTGACGCGGGAGGAATACGCGGCCAAAGCCCAATCTGCCAAGCTCGAACACCAACGCATCTGCCAGGAAGCCGGAAGAGGACGGATGCGGTTTGCTCTGCGGCCCAATGCCGGACAACATCCACAACGAAGATGTCCTTGAGCGGTGGAATTCCCGCCCTGGAGTCAGGAGCCTGCCGTAAGCCATGTCCGATGCGCTTCCTGAGACAGAGTTGGAGACGCTCCACGCCTGCTGGCGCGCCGCCAACTACCTGTCCGTCGGACAGATCTATCTCCTTGACAACCCCTTGCTGAAGGAGCCGCTGACCACCGCCCACATCAAGCCGCGGCTCCTCGGCCACTGGGGCACCACCCCCGGGCTGAACTTCATCTACGCCCACCTGAACCGCGTGATCCGAAAGCGGGACCTCGACGTCATCTACATCGCCGGTCCGGGCCACGGCGGCCCCGGGCTCGTGGCCAACAGCTGGCTGGAAGGGACCTACAGCGAGGTCTATCCCAACGTGTCCCAGGACGAGAGGGGGATGCGGCTGCTGTTCAAACAGTTCTCGTTTCCGGGCGGCATCCCGAGTCACGTGGCGCCCGAGACTCCGGGCTCCATCCACGAGGGGGGCGAGCTGGGTTACGCGCTCTCCCACGCCTATGGCGCTGCCCTCGACAACCCAGGCCTGATCGTCGCCTGCGTGGTGGGCGACGGCGAGGCCGAGACCGGTCCGCTGGCGGCGGCATGGCACTCCAACAAGTTCCTCAACCCGGCGCGGGACGGGGCGGTGCTGCCCATCCTTCATCTGAACGGCTACAAGATCGCCAACCCCACGATCCTCTCGCGCATCGGCCGCGACGAGCTGGAGAGCCTGTTCGTCGGCTACGGCTACGAGCCTCACTTCGTGGAGGGTTCGGACCCCACGGTGATGCACCGGCTCATGGCCGAGACCCTGGACACGGTCACGGCCCGGATCCGCGCCGTACAGGAAGCGGCGCGCGCCACCGGAAGCCCCACGCGGCCCCGCTGGCCCATGATCGTGCTGCGCACCCCCAAGGGCTGGACCGGCCCGAAAGAGGTGGACGGACTCAAGACCGAAGGCTTCTGGCGCTCCCACCAGGTGCCCCTGGCCGAGCTCGCGGCCAAGCCGGACCACCTGAGGCTCCTGGAGGAATGGATGAGGAGCTACCGTCCGGAGGAACTCTTCGACGAGAACGGGCGGCTGGCGCCGGAACTGGCGGGTATGGCTCCCGAGGGCGCGCGGCGCATGGGCGCCAACCCCCACGCCAACGGCGGCCTCCTGCTCAAGGACCTCCGGATGCCGGACTTTCGCGACTATGCCCTGGAGGTGCCACGGCCCGGCAAGACCGTGGGCGAAGCCACGCGCGTCATGGGACGCTTCCTGCGGGACGTCATGAGGCGCAACCTCGAGAGTCGCAACTTCCGCGTGTTCGGCCCGGACGAGACCGCGTCGAACCGTCTCGGGGCGGTGTTCGAGGTCACCGACCGGGCCTGGATGGCGGACACCATCCCGGAGGACGATCACCTGGCCCGCGACGGCCGGGTGATGGAGATCCTGAGCGAGCACACCTGCCAGGGCTGGCTCGAAGGATACCTCCTCACCGGTCGGCACGGCATCTTCTCCACCTACGAGGCGTTCGTGCACGTGGTGGACTCCATGTTCAACCAGCACGCCAAGTGGCTCAAGACCACCCGGAGCCACATTCCCTGGCGGCGCCCCATCGCCTCCCTCAACTACCTGCTGTCCTCCCACGTGTGGCGCCAGGACCACAACGGCTTCAGCCACCAGGACCCGGGGTTCATCGATCATGTGGCCAACAAGAAGGCCGACGTCATCCGGGCGTACTTCCCGCCGGACGCCAACACGCTGCTCTCCGTCACGGACCACTGCCTCCGGAGCCGCAACTACGTCAACGTCATCGTGGCGGGCAAGCAGCCGGAGCCCCAGTGGCTGGACATGGACGCGGCCGTCAAGCACTGCAGCGCGGGCATCGGCATCTGGCGATGGGCGAGCACCGACGAGGGCGCGGAGCCGGACGTGGTCATGGCGTGCTGCGGCGACGTCCCTACCCTAGAGACCCTGGCGGCGGTGGACATCCTGCGCGAGCACGTTCCTGACCTGAAGATCCGCGTCGTCAACGTGGTGGACCTGATGAAGCTGCAGCACGCGGAGGACCACCCCCACGGGCTCGGCAACCGGGAGTTCGACCTTCTCTTCACCACCGGCAAGCCCGTGATCTTCGCCTATCACGGCTATCCCTACCTTATCCATCGCCTGACCTACCGGCGCACGAACCACGCGAACCTCCACGTCCACGGCTACAAGGAGGAGGGCGCCACCACCACTCCCTTCGACATGACCGTGCTCAACGAGCTCGACCGCTTCCACCTGGTGGAGGCGGTCATCGACAGGGTCCCCAAGCTGGGGACCCTCGCCGCGTACGCCAAGCAGGCGGTGCGCGACAAGCTCATCGACCACCGCCAGCACATCACCCGCTACGGCGAGGACATGCCGGAGGTGCGCAACTGGACCTGGTCCCGTTGATGAACGATGAAGGCCAATCCATCTTGTGCCTCAACAGCGGCTCTTCGTCGCTCAAGTTCGCGCTCTACGGGCTGGAAGGCGCGGGTGAGGTCCTGCTGGGCGCCGGAGCGGTGGAGCGCATCGGCTTGGCGGATGCTTTCCTGTGGGTACGCGGCGCGGACAAGGCTCAGTTTCTGGAGCGGAAGGAAGACTTCCCCGATCACGCGGCGGCGGTGGAGGCGGTCTTCGCCGCGACCGCGCGGCTGCGCCTGCAGGAGCCTTCCGCCGTCGGCCACCGGGTGGTCCACGGCGGCGCGCGTCACGCGGCTCCCGAGCGGGTGGACGGGGCGCTGCTGGCGGACCTGCGCGATCTCGCGACGTTCGCGCCGCTGCATCTGCCCGGCTCGGTGGCGGGCATCGAGGCCGTGGCCGCGCGTTTTCACGATCTCCCCCAGGTGGCGTGCTTCGACACGGCCTTCCATCGGCGCATGCCCGAGTTGGCGCAGCGCTTCGCATTGCCCGGCACGCTGTGGGAGGCGGGCGTGCGGCGCTACGGCTTCCACGGGCTGTCGTACGAGTACGTCCTGGATGCGCTGGGGAAGGCCGCGAGTGGCCGGGTCGTCATCGCCCATCTGGGAAACGGCGCGAGCATGGCCGCGGTGCGCGACGGCGAGCCCGTGGATACGACCATGGGTTTCACCCCGACCGGGGGCTTCATGATGGGAACACGCAGCGGCGACCTCGATCCCGGCGTTCTCGTCCACCTGATGCGCGAGCGCCGCTGGGATCCCGACGACGTCGAGCGGCTGGTGACCCGCGAGGCAGGGCTGCTGGCCGTCTCCGGCCTAAGTCCGGACATGAAGACCCTGCTGGATGCGCGCCAGCGCAACCCGCAAGCGGCGCTGGCGGTGGATCTCTTCTGCTACCAGGCGCGCAAGCACATCGGGGCCTTGGCCGCTGTCCTGGACGGCCTCGACACCCTGGTTTTCACGGGCGGTATCGGCGAGCACGCCGCCGCGGTGCGGCAGCAGGTTTGCCAAGGCCTCGCCCACCTCGGCATCGAGCTCGACTCCGAGCGCAACCAGGCCCACGCCGGCATCATCACCACCCCCCGGAGCCCCTGCACCGTGCGGGTCATCTCCACCGACGAGGACCTGATGATCGCGCGGCACACCCGCCGCCTGCTCTTGCCGGGGGGTTCCGGAGCGGCGTAGCCGGAGCGCGTGGGTGGGCCCGGAAATGCGAACCAAGTCACCTCCTCCTTCCGGGAAATAATCCTTCATGATGGCAAGGCAACGAGCCCCCGGCAAGGCCGCGGCGGAACACACGGCTGGACCGTTCCCCTGTTGCGCGCGGCCATCCACGCGCCTGCGGCCGGAGTCCCGCTCCCGCCCCGCTTCCCGCCGTTTCAACCACGGGCGGCAGCCCCCTCCTCAGCCTGCTCTCGCCGGCGAGCCTCCCTTGTCAGTATGTCCGCTCCGATGCTGTCCGCGACCCGCGCCGACGACGCCTTGATCGAATCCCGCGCCAAGTGCGCGTAGCGCGAGGTCGTATCGATCTTGTTGTGTCCCAACAGCTTCCCGATCATCGACAGGCTCTCGCCCAGAGCCAGCGCCCGCGAGGCGAAGCTGTGCCTGAGGTCATGAAGCCGCACCTCCTCAAGCTCCGCCCGCTCCCGCACCCGCTCCCAGTAGTGGTTCAGGTCCGCCAGATGACGCCCACGCTTCGTTCCCGGTATCACCCACGGGTTGCCCTCCACCCGCGGCAACTCCGCCAGCACCCGCGCCGCCGCGGGCGACAGCGGCACCAGCCGCGCCCCGCTCTTCGAATCCCGCAGCCGAAGCTCTCCCGCCCCGAGGTCCACGTCCTTCCACTCAAGCTCCACGATCTCGTTCCGCCGGCACCCCGTCAGCATCAGCAGCCGGATCGCCGCAGCGGGGTGCGCAGGCAAACGCCCCTCCGCCTCCATCTCCTCCAGCACTTCCCCCAGGCGCCGGAACTCCGCGTCGGTCAGAAACCGCTCGCGCTTCGTCTCCCGGTACTTGCGCACGAACCTGCACGGGTTGCCCCCCGTGCGCAGCCGCCACTCCTCCGCCAGGTTGAACAGCTTCACCCCGATCTCCAGCGCGCGGTTCGCCTGGTACGGAATGCCCCGAAGCTCGAAATGCAGCTTCGCGATATGCTGCTGCTCCACCTCCTCCACCGCCACATGGCCGTAGGCCGGCACGATGAACCGCTCCACCACGCTCCGGTACATCCTCTGCGTGCTCTCCTTGCAGCGCACCTCCACGTGCTCCCTGAGATAGCGCGCGGCAAGCTCCGCCACAGTCACCGTCCCCGGCGCCTTCTCCACCGGCTCCTGCCCGCTCTTGATCCGCGAGATCGCCAGCGCCGCCTCGCGCCGCGCTCCGTCCGCGGTGAGCACCCCGTGCCGCCCGAGCGTCACCCGCCTCGACTTACTCCGGTGCCGGGTCTGCACCACGTACACCTTGGACCCCGACGGATACACCCTCACCCCGAACCCCGGGAGCTTGTCGTCCCAGAACACCGCCTCCCGGTCCTCCACCGGCAGCGCATCCACCGTTCGCTTGGAGATCGTCCGGTACTTCAGCTTGGCCATGTGCTTCTCCTTCCTGCCGCCCGGCACCCGGCGACCGGCGCGGCGACCGGACCGTCCCGCCCGTAAGCGTAAGCACAGCGAAAGCGACCGGGCTATAACGCCATGACCATTGAAGCGCATCGGAGGCGTCGATGCAAGAGACCTTTGTATATTATTTACTTTTATTATTAGTGGTTTATGGCCTATTGTCCCTGGACGGCAACTGTTGTCATCGTGTGGCGCCGTACGCCGTTAGCCCGGATTCTCGTCTTTTATATATGTGCCGCCGATGTCGACGCCGATGATATAGTCCATGTATCGGCTCCGGTTCCTGGAACAGCGTATCGTGACGCGCCCGACTATCCCCCGTACATTTCCGTGATGATTCGTCTGAGTTGAGCCGCTGCCCCGGCGGACAACCGGTCCAGCCTGCGCCGAATCCGTTGTTTGCTGATGGCGCGTATCTGGTCGACGGCAACTTCTGCTTTTTTCCCCGCGCATTCGACCTGTAACCGGCTCCTCCACGTGGGATGCAGCGCCGTCGTGAGCGGACAGACCACCACCGTGTCCAGAAACTGGTTCATCTCGTTTTGGCTCACAACGACAACGGGGCGGATCTTGCGGGCCTCGCCACCCACTGTGGGATTGAGGTCGGCGAAGTAGATGACGTATTGTCCGGGGAACGTAGCCACTATTCCAGGCCGTCGGCGACCGTCACATCGAAGTCGCTCCAGTCCTCCCTCTCGGCGGCCATGGCGCGGTATGTCTCTTTCCAGGACAGGCTGTTCTTTTCCTTGCTGTAAAGAAGCACTCCGTCCTCCG
>JAPOPM010000010.1 GCA_026712905.1 Deltaproteobacteria bacterium | reverse complement strand
GCCCATGGCTCCGCCGATGTCCTTTGGGGTCAACATGAGTCACCTCCTTGACTGAAGCTGTTTTTGTCGAATCCTGCGTTAGTGAACCCACTATACCCACAATGAGGTTCATCCATCAATCATGTAAACAGTCGGTCGAAGCGGGCCGCGAAGGGTCTGAAACGTCGGTCACGCCGCCGCGGGCTCGATGCCGTAAAGCCCGGCGGCGTTGTTCCACAGGATCTTCTCGCGGGTCCCGTCGGTGACGCCCCGGAAGCAGCGCTCCACGGTCTCGCGCGTGCGCGGCCAGGTGGACGTGGTCAGGGGCAGGTTGGTGGACCACAGGAGGTGGTCTTCCCCAAGGTAGCCCACGAAGGGCGCGATCTCGTCGAACCACGCGGTGAGGTAGCACTGGCGCTGGAACATCTCCGAGGGCTTGAGGTCGTAGCCTTCGCGCGCCAGGCCGTCGTGCTCGAACTGGTGGTCGGCCCATTCCAGGTACAGCATGGCCCAGCTCAGGGCGCTCTCCGCGAACACCAGCCGCAGGCCCGGGTGGCGCAGCAGCACGCGCGAGAAGGACAGGAGCGAAAGCACGTAGACGCTGGACATCGGCCGCGTCACCGCGTCCACGGCGTCGGACAGGGCCGGGGAGAGGCCGGAGAACGCCGGGTAGAGCAACCGCGGCGAGGCCCCGGCGTGGAGCGACACCGGCACGCCCATCTCCTCGCATGCGCTCCACACGGGATCGTACTCGGGGTCGCTCACGTGGGGCACGTCCCGGAGATGCATGGGCAAAGCGGGGAAGACGATGCCCCGGTGCCCCTTGCCGACGGCCCGCTGCATCTCCGCGGCCGCGGCCTCGGGCGGCCAGATGGGCACGATGCACTGGGGAATGAACCGCGGGCTCGCGGAGGCCCACTCTTCCAGCAGCCAGTCGTTGTAGGCCTGGACGCAGGCGCTCTCGAGCTCCGGGTCGTCGAGCCGGCCGAAGGCTTCTCCGGCCATGCCGGCGACGGTGGGGAAGAGCACGGAATAGGCGATGCCCGCGGCGTCCATGGCCTTGAGACGCTCTTGGGGCGACCAAGCCGCGGAGGGCACTTCCTCCCAGCATCGGGGTTCCCGGTTCCGGTCGGGCATGAGCGCCCCGGCGGCGGCGACCTTGCCGTCGAGGAGCGGCTGACCGTCCGCCACCCAGCGCTCGGCGCCGTCGGCGTCGCGTACGACGTGCGGGACGCGGTCGCCGAAACGGCTCCGGGAGAGCCGGCTGGTCCACAGGTCGGGCGGCTCCTGGACGTGGTCGTCGACGCTGACGAAGTCGCGGCCCTGGCTCACGCGCGCGCTTCCACGGGTTGGGCGCCGCGCTCGGCCGCGCGCGGCACCGCGTCCATGCGGTATACGCGGACGGCGTTCTCGTAGAGCAGTTTGCGGCGGTCTTCGGCGGAGAACCCCTGGAGCACGTCTTCCACCGCTTCCCAGGAACGCGGGTAGAAGGCGGTCACGTGCGGGAAGTCCGATTCCCACATGAGGTTGTCGATGCCGATGTCGTGGCTCAGCTTGATGCCCTCGTTCTCGAACCAGAAGTTGGTGAACATCTGCCGCCGCACCACCTCGCTCGGACGCGTGCCCAACCCCTCGGTCCACAGGTGGCGCGTTTCCCATTCGTGGTCGCAGGCGGCCAGCACATAGTTGAGGCCGCCGATGCCGGCTTCGGCGAATACGAACTTGAGGCGCGGGAAGCGCTCGGTGACGCCGCTGAAGACGAGGTGCGGAATGATCTGCGCCGGTGTCGTCGCGGAGGTGGCGGTCATGGCCGCGTGCCCCTGCCGCGGGGAGTAGCCGCTCCAGAAGCGCGTGGAACGGCCCGCCATGAGGCCGCAGGAGCCGTGGAAGTGCACCGGCACATCCAGGCTCTGGCACGCATCCCACATGGGGTCCCAGTAGGGATCGGTGAGATGGGGCAGCGAGCCCGGCGTCTCGCCCTGCAGGTTGATGCCGCGGTGCCCGGCCGCGGTGGCCCGTTCGATCTCGCGCCGGATGGTCCCGGGGTCGCTCAGGTACGGGATGATGGTCACCGGGAAGTAGCGGTCGCTGACCGTGGTCCACCGCGCCAGGGAGTCGTTGTAGGCGCGTACCACGTCCAGCTCGAATTCGGCGTCTCCGTACTCGAAGAACGTGCCGCCCGGAGGGTTGGGGAACAGCACCTCGGCATCGACGCCGTCGGCGTCCAGCGCCTTGAGCCGCTCCGCCGGGTCGTACGCCATCACGGGCATCTCGTCCCAGTGCTGCGGGTAGGTGGGAAAGGGGTCGCCCATGAGCGCCGGGCAGTTGCCTACGTGGTCGCCCCGGGGCTTGCCGTAGACGCACCAACGGTCCACCTTCCGGCCCTTTTCCTCCACTTCCCGCACCTGCGGGATGCGCTCGCCCCACTTGGCCGCGGACATGCGCGAGGTGAACGCGTCGCGGTCGAAGCCGCTGTGGGAATCCGCGCTGATCAGCCCGAACTTGATCTCCATGGTTCTGCTCCGAATGTTGCGAGCCCCGCCCCTACTTCAGTTTGCCCACGTATTTCCGCTCGATGACGTGCTTGAGCTGCTTGGTGGTCTCGGCGTTGAGGTCCAGGAACGGTTTCAGCGTCTTCTTGAGATCATCGGGCCCCGTCCACTCCACCACGAGCTTCATCTTGGCGGCTTCCTTCTGCGCCTTCTCCAGTCCCGTGATCTTCTTGAGCGCGGCGCTCAGGAATTGCTGCCGCGCCTCGGGCACGCCGGGGGAGGCGACGACCGTACCGAAGATGTCCGAGAAAGACAGGGCGTAGCTGCGCCACGGCTCCTTCGCGCCCAGGTCCGCCAGCGAGGGCACGTCCGGCGCGCGCTTGTCCTTGACGAAGGCGAACGCGATGTTGACCCGGTCCTTGAATCTCAGGCCCGTGGATATGGAAGCGGTGGTGGCGTCGAGCTCTCCGCGCGCGATCGCCGCCATGCGCTCCGAGGAGCCGCCGTAGCCCGGCACGATGGTGACGGGCAGGTCGAACATCTCGGCGATCATTCCCTCGTTGAAGGGGGAGGAAGCGCCGATGCGGATGCGCTTGAGCTTGCGCAGGCCCTCGATGTCCGACGGCAGGTCCTTGCGCACCAGCAGGGCGGTGTTGGTGCGGATGACCCGCCCCAGATAACCGAACTTGTCGTAGTCGTACTTCACTCCCTTGCGGCCGAACAGGTCGAAGGCCACCAGCTTGGTGTGCGCCGTGAGCAGCGTCAGCCCATCCGGCGGCAGCCGGAACAGCCTGTTGTAGCCGGCGACCCCGCCGCCGCCCGGCAGGTTGCGCACGATGGTCTTGGCGCCGGTGACCGCGGGCAGGTGCCGCGCCATCCAGCGGGCGCGAATGTCGAAGGTGCCGCCGGGCGAGTACTGCACGAGCATCGTCATGCGCTTGCCCTTGAAGAAGTCCGCGGCGTTTTCCGCCGCGCCTGCCTGGGCGGCGAAGAGCGCGACGCACGCTAAAGTCAAGGTCAGCCATGTCCAGGTCGATTTCGTCTTCATGAGGGAACCCTCCCGGTTCGTTCGATGGTTGGTTTCAGCCGTGTCACGATTTGATTCGTTCTTTCCTATACGCGTGGGTCGCGAGAAATGTCAACGAAGGGCCGCGGTTTCTGGGTCGGTCGAAGGACGCCATCTCATGCCGCCCATCGCCCGAGCACATGGTCGAGCAGATTGTCCGGCCATCCGACGTGGAGGACGGCGTCGAACAGGCCGAGCACCAATCCCGTCAAGAGCCCTGTCAGGATTAGTGTGACGATCCACCCCGCGCGGCTGAAGCGCCGGAAATAGAACAACATGAACAGCGGCACCGACAGCTTGAAGCCGATGAGCAGGATCGCCGCCAGGAAGCCCAGGGCGCACAGATAGAAGGTTCCCGCCCGCTGCACCACGAGACGGGTGGGCACGGAGCGGTCCACCTCGATGTCGCGGATGCGTTCGCGCGGCTCCTCGTCCTCGTCCGCGCTGCCCTTGAAAAATGCGTCCTTGGTGAACTGCGCGGCGGCGACTACGAGCACCGGAATGGCGATGGTCAGCGGAAAGAGTTTGGTGGCGAAGGGCCATCGCCAAGCCGTGGCCACGGCCGCGGCCAGGAGCACCAGGAAGAACGCGTCGAACAGCAGGGAGACGGCCTTTTGCATGGAGGTCAGGGGTTGGCGCGGGCGGCGACCCGGTCGCGGTACTGCCGGATCGCCGGCGCGGCCAGCGCGGCGACGATGAGCAGGGCCAGCACGATCACCCAGGGGCGCGCCATCCAGGCCCAGCCGTAGGTCAGGATCGAGATGTAGAGGTACTTCTCCACGGTGGAGCCGAGCACGAAGCCGATGATGAGGGGCGGCCGCGGCCAGCCCTGCCGCTTCATGGTCCAGCCCAGCAGCCCGAAGAACAGGAACAGCACGATGTCGGCGATGTGGCGTCGCGCCATGAACGCGCCCAGGAACATGATCACCAGCAGCACCGGCGCCAGGAGCTGGGCGCGGATGGTGGCGATGCGCGCCAACTGGTCGGTGAACAGGAAACAGGTGCCGGTGCCGATGATGTTGGCCAGGGCCAGGCTCCAGGAGATGGTGAAGATGACGTCGAGGTGCTGGTTCAGCATCTCCGGGCCGGGGGTGAGACCCTGGATCTCCATGGCGCCCAGGAACAGGGCCATGCTGGTGCTGCCGGGAATGCCGAAGGCCAGGGTGGGGATCAGGCCGCCGCCGTCCTTGGCGTTGTTGGCGCTCTCGGGCGCGATGACGCCGCGCACGTCGCCCTTGCCGAAGTTGTCGGCGTTCTTCTCGGTGTGCAGGGCGTGGCCGTAGGCGAACCAGTCCACCACCAGGGTGCCGAGGCCCGGGATGATGCCGATCCACACGCCCAGGGTGGCGGAGCGGATCACCAGCCACCAGTGCCGGAACGCGTCGCGGACTCCTTCCCAGCGGCCCTTGAGCCGGCCCAGGGCGCCGGAGTCGATGCTTTTGCCGGAGACCAGGAGGTCGGTGACCTCGGCGAGGCCGAAAAGGCCGAGAGAGATGGGCACCACGTGGAAGCCTTCCCACAGGTAGACTTGGTCGAAGGTCCAGCGTTCGACGCTCAGCATGGGGTCGGTGCCCACGGTGGCGAGGAGCAGGCCCGCGCCGCCGGCGATGACACCCTTCATCAGCGCCGAACCGCTGAGGCTCGCCACCATGCACACGCCCAGCACGGCCATCATGAAGAACTCGGGAGAGCCGAAGGTGAGGACCAGGGGGCTCAGGATGGGAATGGACAGGGTCAGCAGCAGGGCGCCGAAGATGCCGCCCATGGCGGACACGGTGAAGGCGGCGCCGAAGGCGCGGCCTGCCTCGCCGCGCTTGGCCATGGCGTGGCCGTCGATGATGGTGGCCTGGGAGCCCACGGTGCCGGGGACTGCGAAGAGCACCGAGGGGATGGTGTCGGAGGTCGTGGTGACCGCCAGCATGCCGATGATGAAGGCGAAGGCGGAGACCGCGTCCATGTCGAAGGTGAAGGGGAGCAGCAGCGCCAGCCCGGTAACTCCGCCGATGCCGGGGATGACCCCGAGCATGAGCCCGAGGAAGGTCCCGGCGAACAGCATGAAGAGGTGCACCGGGTCGAGGATCTGGAGGCTGGCCTGCGCTATGGCGTCAAGCATTCAGGGGTCCGTGGTGTCGCCCTAGTCCTCCTCGCTGTAGAGGTTCAGGCTCTCCAGCACCGGGCGGTCGGTCACCGAGAACAGGATCGCGGGCTCGGTTTGGGAGTCGTTCCGGAAGTGGTGCCAGTGCCACGATGGGACCACGAAGCAGTCCTGCTCCGTCCAGGTCATGGGGTTGCCGTTGTTCTTGTCCTTGCCCGCCACGGTGGTGCCGGCGCCCTGCATCACGTGGTAGATGGTGCTGCTCGTGTGGCGGTGGGGGCGGGTCGATTCGCCCGGGCGGAGCCATTGGACACGGCAGTCGATGGTGGGCATGGTGGGGCCGCCCGTGACGGGATTGGCGTATTGCAGCAGCACGCCGTCATGGGCGTCGCCGTCCGAGGATCTCGCCAGTTGCTCCAGCACGGGCAGGGTGTCGCTCCACTTGTAGGTGTAGGGCAGGGCGTGGTTGCCGGGACTCTCGGTGAGCGGGCGCACCGCGCCGAGGCGGTGGCGGCTGTAGCCCTCGGACTTGGTCACCGGCTGGGCCGGTCCCTCGCCGTAGTTCTCGTGGAAGTTGGCGTCCAGGTGGTTCATCAGGTGCACGTCGAGCACGTCGAGCCACACGATGTTGCTCTTGCCCTGGTTGTAGTGGTCATGCCAGGTCCAGCTCGGCGTCAGTACGAGGTCGCCGGGCTCCATGTGCATCTCTTCTCCCTCCACCGTGGTGTAGCCGGAGCCGTCGCCTTCCACCACGAAGCGCAAGGCCGCGGCCGTGTGCCGGTGGCACTCGGCGCGCTCACCCGGCTTCACGAGCTGCACGGACATCTGGATGGTCCGGGTGGTGGACTTGAAGGCGGTGAGCCCGGGGTTCACGAGCTGTACGGTGCGGCGCTTGGCGGCCTCGTCGATGTGCCCGAGCTTCACCACCTCGCCGGATTCCATCAGGCAGGAATAGACCACCGGCCAGCGCCACAGGTGGGGTTC
>JAPOPM010000009.1 GCA_026712905.1 Deltaproteobacteria bacterium | reverse complement strand
TGACCGCGATGGAGTCGATGCCCTCGGAGCGGATCGAGGGCAGGTAGAGGCCCGAGTCGATGAAGCGGCGGTTGGGGACGCTCCAGCTGTAGTCGCGTCTGACGGCGTCGGTCATGTAGCGGCGCAGCAGCGTGCGCCAGTCGAGGGCGCTGGCGTGGGCGTTCCGGACGGTCTCCTCGACGCCGCCCGGCGCCTTGCTCTCGGCCTTGGCGATGCTGAGGGCTTGGTGCATGGCCTCGTCCCAAGCCTGCTCCTCGGCGGCGGTGTCCACGGACGCCTGGGAGGAAGCGGACTCCTGGCCCGCGCGGGAGGCAGCGTCCATGACCTCTCCGGTGCCGGCGGGGTCGTGGCTCGGCGGCGCGGCGGAGGCGCCGTCCTCACCCTGGCCGTTCCCGTCACAGTCGTTGTCCTGGTCGGCCGGACCGCCGGACTCATCGCCGTCGCCGCCGGGAGGCGGCTGGGTGGCCGCGCCGGCTTCCGCGCCGCCGGTATCCTGGGAGGCGCTGCCGTCGTCACCGGTATCGTCGCGCCGGGGTTCGGGCAGGCGGTCGTATGCCTGTTCGACACTGAGGTCCTCCCAGGCCTCGGCTTCGGGCGGGAGCGTGAAGCCGGCGTCGCGGAGCAAGTCGTGGGTGACCAGTTGCGAGGCCGTCTGCCACCGTTCCGGGTCCCGCTCTCCCCTGCGGGTATGGTGTTTGAGCGCGCACGCCATCACCACCCGCGCCATGGCGGTCTCGATCAGGTGCGCATCGGTCTCCGCCACCCAGCCGGGCGAGTAGCGGATCTCGTGTCCGTCGCTCGCAAGCGTCTTCCGTGTCGGATCGGCGCGGAGCGGGAGCCTCAGGACCAGGCTCCCGAAGAAAGGCTGCTTCTGCAGGAGCCCGGTCACGCAGTCGCTCATGCGGATTGCGGATTCCCGGAGCGCGCCGGGTGACATCACGCCACCTCGCGGGCCGCTTCGGGTTGCGGCGCCGGGAAGTATCCCGTGAACTGCTCCATGAGGCCGTCGGCGTCGCGCTTCACCTGCGCCCGGACCACGGGGTTGAAGCTCCCGGACGGACGCAGCCAGTCCGGCTCCACGCCCGCGATCCTCTCCTTCACCTGCTCGCAGAGACCGGCCAGCCTGTGGTCGCCGAAGATGTTGAGGCGGGGGACCACGTCCACCAGATCCCGGATGTTGGAGATCATGGTGTCCCGGAACACCAGCGGCTTGCCGTCGTCGTCCTCGGTCAAACGCTCCGAGACCCGCTCGACCGCTTCGGCCAACCTCTGGTAGAGGTCGCCCACGGCGTCGTGGAGCTGCTCCTCGATGTGAAGCTCGATGTCGCGCTTCACCCGCTTGGTGTCGTCCGAGGCGAGCCTGGCGATGAAGTGGTCCGCGTCCGGCACCGGCGTGATGCGGTAGCGGATGGAGAACCTGTCCCGGAGGTCCTCCTTCGACGGATACTCCCCGATCCGGAAGAGCTTGCCCAGGTCGATCCGGGCCTGCTCCACGTAGTCGTCGTAGTCCTCGATGAAGCGCGCCCGCTCGCGCACCAGGCGCTCCCGGAGTCCCTCCATGACTTGGGTGTAGTGTTCGTAGTTGGCGACGGTGAGGAGCCGGGAACCCTTGTCGTCCCACGGCAAGCTATTCGCGTAATGACGGGTCCTGGCCTCGTTCATGGCGGCGTTCAGCGGGGCCAGCGCAGCCTTGGGTAAAAGTCGCTTGTTGTACCGCCCCACGCTTGTGCGGGCGTCATGGTGGGCGGCGACGTGATCGCTCGCCTCGCGGTCGTAGAGCCGGCCGGACCAGGCGCTGATGCGCAGCCCGACCAACATGGCATCGCGGTTCAAGTCCATGATGCGTTCCTCCTTCAGGACTACCTGAGGGTCCACAGCGGGACCTGGATTGCGGCGGCCAGCTTGCGCCTGGCCGCCTCGCGGCTGCGCGCCCGCACGGCGTACTGGCGCGACGGGGCACAGCCCGCGGGGTGGTGTGTGATACGCCAGTGCATGGCCTCCTCCCTCACCGCGTCCTGGCCGCGGCCCAGCGGATGAAGGCGGGTGAGCGCTGGAGCGCCGGGTCGCGGCGCACGCACGCCCCGACCAGCGATTCTCCCACCTCCCGCCGGAGCCGCTGCGCGAAAGTGACGATGGCGTCCATCGACACGTCGCTCGCGAGCCGGTACAGCGAGCCGCAGAGCGCCATCAGCGCGCTGGCGTTCTCCGGGATCGCCGCGTTTCCGGGGTCGGAGAGGACCGCCCTGGGGTGGGGCAGCTCGCGCCACACCTTCAGGAACGCCGAGAACTCCACCGCGGCCGCCTCGCCCACGGTCCCCCGGAAGAGCGCCCGCTCGACCGCCGGATCGAGGCCGTTCCGGTGCTTCAGGATGTTTGAGGTGAACTCCCATGTCCTCGGACACGCGTAGGCGCGTTCCCTGGACTGGGGGTCGAACTGGTGCAGGAGGTCCGGCTTGTATGTGACAAAATAAAGTACTTCAGCCGCGATGCCGTTGGCCGCGCCCCAGCTGAGCCAGTCCTCCGCGTCGACACGGATATCGAGGTGAACGAATCGCGAGGCCAGGGGCGTCGGCATGCGGTGGACGACGCCGCGGTCGGTCTCCCGGTTGCCGCAGGCGATG
>JAPOPM010000008.1 GCA_026712905.1 Deltaproteobacteria bacterium | reverse complement strand
CAGTTCAAGGCCGAGAACTGGCTGCACAGCGACAGCCACCCGTGCCTCACCGAAGCCGCCAAGGTCACGGCCGAACGCCTCAAGATGAACGCCGACGAGACCCAGGCCCTGGTGGACCGCTACCTGGGCTACGGCCGCCCGCTCCCGGGAAAGCCGATCCCGCCGCTCCTCTACGGCATCAACAAGTTCAGCCGCGACCACACGCCCGAGAAGTACAACAGCATCGTCAAGAAGGAGTACGCCGCCATGAACCCGGCCCCCAAGGTGCGCGTCGTCGAGATCGGCACCGGCATCCATTCCTACTGGGCCACCGAGGAAGGCCTGCCCCTGGGCGTCTGCCCGGTGATCACCAAGGTCTGGCACGACGCCATCATGAACGGGTACTACGAGGTGTGACGTCCACTCACTGATGTTTGATTTCTAGTTCCGAATGTCCCAATATTGGCGATGGCATTTCCAATTTGGGACGCAAAGTGGAATTAGTAAGTCGATTTTTTGAGATTCCCGACCAGAGTTGCTTCCTGTTCGGTCCCAGGGGGACCGGAAAATCCACGTGGTTGCGCAACCGGCTCCCGGACGCCCTGTTCCTGGACCTGCTCGATCCGGCGCTCCATCGCAGCCTGGACGCCCGCCCCGAGCGGCTCCGGGAGCTGCTCGCCGGCTCGCCCCGAACCGGCTCTGTGATCATCCACGAGATCCAACGGATTCCGGAACTGCTGACCGTGGTCCACGCGCTCATGGAGGAACCTTCGCCGCCCCGTTTCATATTGACCGGATCCAGCGCCCGAAAGCTCCGGCGCGGGGGTGTGGATCTCCTGGGAGGAAGGGCCGTACGCCGCACCATGCATCCCTTCATGGCCGCGGAGTTGCCCGCATTCGATCTCGGACGGGCACTCGAAACGGGATTGCTGCCACTGGTCATGGCAGCCAGCGACCCCGCGGACGTCCTGAGCGCCTACGCGAGCCTGTATCTCGAACAGGAGGTCCGGGCCGAAGGACTGACGCGAAACGTCGGCAACTTCGCCAGGTTCCTGGAAGCGGTCAGCTTCTCTCACGGTGCCCAACTCAACGTCTCGGCGGTGGCGAGGGAATGCGAGGTCGAGCGCAAGGTGGTCGCCGGCTATGTCGGCATCCTGGAGGACCTCCTGCTCGCTTTCCGGCTGCCCGTCTTCCGCAAACGCGCCAAGCGCGCCACCGTAACCCAGGAGAAAATCTACCTGTTCGACGCTGGAGTGTTTCGCTCGTTGCGCCCCCGGGGACCCCTGGACCGCGCCGACGAGATAGCCGGCCAAGCGCTGGAAGGGTTGGTGGCCCAGCATCTGCGCGCATGGATCGCATATTCCCGGCATGACGCGGAGGTATTCTTCTGGCGCACCCGTGGCGGGACTGAAGTTGACTTCGTGGTCTACGGGGAACCGGGACTCCAAGCGTTCGAGGTCAAGAACGCCATGAGGGTGCATTCCGGCGACCTGCGCCCACTCAGGGCGTTTCGCAAGGACTACCCCGAGGCCGAGACCGCGTTGCTCTACCGCGGCCGGGAACGCTTGCGGATCGACGGCATCTGGTGTCTGCCGGTGCAGGAGTTTCTGCGTGGTATCAGGCCAGACAAAGGCCTTCTGACCTAGTGTGGTGTCTGGTTAATTCGCGTCATGAGATGCGGAGGATTTTCTGTCGTCGGCAAGGCGCGATGACTTGTAGGGGCGACCCGCGGTCGCCCCATGTGCCGGTCACTCCAGCCGGATGCGCCTCAGTCGCAGCGCGTTTCCGATCACCGACACCGATGAAAGGCTCATGGCGGCGGCGGCGACCATGGGCGACAGGAGCAGGCCGAACATCGGGTAGAAGACGCCGGCGGCGATGGTGACGCCCACCGCGTTGTAGACGAAGGCGAAGAACAGGTTCTGGCGGATGTTGCCCAGGGTGGCGCGCGCCAGCAGGCGGGCGCGGACGATGCCGTTCAAGTCGCCGCGCATCAGGGTGACGCCGGCGCTCTTGATGGCCACGTCCGCGCCGGTGCCCATGGCGATGCCGGTGTCAGCGGCGGCGAGGGCGGGCGCGTCGTTGATGCCGTCGCCGGCCATGGCTACGTGCCGGCCTCCGGCCTTCAACTCGGCGACGATGTCCCGCTTGTCTTCCGGCGCCGCCTCGGCCCGCCAATCGTCGATGTCGAGGCCGGCGGCCACCGCCCGCGCCGCCCGGGGACTGTCTCCGGTCAACATCATGATGCGCAGCCCCGAGCGCCGGAGCCTGCCGATGGCCTCGCGGGTGGTGGGCTTGATTTGGTCCGCCGCCGCCACGAGACCCCGAAGGCGGCCCTCCACGGCCACGAACATCACGGTCTTGCCCGCTTCCTGAAGCCGCTCGGCGGCGCTTTCGATGTCGCCGAGGCCGGCGCCCAACTCGCCCATCAGCGCCATGTTGCCCAGAGCCACGGCCCGGCCCGCGACTTGGCCGCGGACACCTTTCCCAGGGATCGCCTCGAAGTCCGTGGCCTCGCGCACCACGGCGCCCCGCGCTTGGGCGCCGGCGAGGATCGCCTCGGCCAGCGGATGCTCCGACCCGCGTTCGAGAGACGCCGCCAACGACAGGACCTCCGCTTCGTCCATGCCCATGCCGCCGTCCGCGGCCACCACGTCCGTCAACTCGGGTTTCCCTTCGGTCAGGGTGCCGGTCTTGTCGACGATCAGCACGTCCACCCTGGCGAGGCTCTCCAGCGCCGCGGCGTCCCGCACCAGCACGCCCGCCTGGGCGCCGCGGCCCGTCGCCACCATGATCGACATGGGCGTGGCGAGCCCGAGAGCACACGGGCACGCGATCACCAGGACACTCACGGCCGCCACCACGGCGTTGGCGAGGGCGGGCGCCGGACCCACCGCCAGCCACGCCACGAACGAGATCAGCGACACCACCACCACCGCGGGGACGAACCAGCTCGCGACGCGGTCCACCAAGGCCTGCACCGGAGCGCGGCTGCGCTGCGCCGCGGCCACCATGTCGACGATCCGCGCCAGCACCGTATCGGCGCCGACCCCCTCGGCGCGCATGGTGAACGACCCTGCCCCATTGATGGTCCCGCCCGTCACCGGGTCGCCCGCCGACTTCTCCACCGGGATCGGCTCGCCCGTGAGCAGCCGCTCGTCCACCGCCGAGTGACCGTCGACAAGCACCCCGTCCACCGGGACGCTCTCTCCCGGCCGCACCAGCAGGCGGTCGCCGACCTTGACCGTTTCGAGCGGCACGTCCTCGTCGCCGTCGTCCGTCACCCGCCGCGCGGTCTTGGGCGCCAAGTCCAGCAGCGCCCGGATCGCGCCGCCCGTGCGCTCGCGCGCGGACAGCTCGAATATCTGGCCGACGAGCACCAGGATGAGAATGATCGCCGCGGCCTCGAAGTAGACCGGCGGCAGCCCGTGCGGCCCGCGCACCGACTCCGGAAATATTGCCGGCGCCAGCACGGCCGCCACGCTGAAAACGTAGGAGGCGCCGGACCCGAGCGCGATCAGCGTCCACATGTTGGGGCTGCGGTTCACCACCGAAGCCCAGCCGCGCTTGAAGAACGGCAGCGCCACCCACACCACCACCGGAGTCGCCAGCAGGAACTGGAGCCAGACGTGCAGGCGCGGCCCGAGCCATTCCGCCATGGGCAGCCCGAGATGCCCGCCCATCTCCAGGATCAGGGTAGCGAGACCGAGCGGCGCGCCGATCCACAGGCGCCGCTTGAAGTCGACCAGCTCCGGATTGGGGCCGGCATCCGCGGTCGGCATCATGGGTTCCAGAGCCATGCCGCAGATCGGGCAATCCCCCGGCGCGTCGCGCACGATCTCCGGGTCCATCGGGCACGTGTACTGGGTGCCTTGCGGCGCTGGCTCCGGTTCGGAACGGGGACCGAGAAACTCCTCCGGCGCCGCCTCGAAGCGCGCCTGACAATGCCCGGAGCAGAAGTAGAACCGTTGCCCGTCTTGACGGACCATATACCGCGCGGTGGCGCGCTGGACCGTCATGCCGCAGACCGGATCCTTTGCCTCGATGTAATCGTCCGGCGCCGCCGCGAACTTCTTCAGGCACCCCTCGCAGCAAAAATGATAGTGGTGCCCGAGGTGCTCCAGGGAAGGCTTCCCGGCCGAAAGGGAAACCTCCATCCCGCACACGGGATCCCGCGTGATGGGGTTCGAGGACGTATTGGGCGATTCGGTCACGGTTTCCGCCAGATGGAAGTCATGCTTGCGTCTCCGTTGGCATTATAGTTCCACGCGAGCCTACTGCGCCAGCAACTCCCCCAGCAACCGGAACTCGGGCTCTCGCGGCGACCTCTTCCGCCACACCAAGCCGATGGTGCGGGCAGGCTCGGGTTTGCGGAACGGCCGGATGACGATGGCCGAGGGTGTGCGGCATTCTACCTCCAGGGCGAGCCGGGGCAACAGGGTGATGCCGATGCCACCCGCCACCATCTGGACGAGCGTGTTGAGGCTGCCGGCGCGAAAGTCGCCGACCTCGCCGGCGCCGCCGGTCTGACACACCTTCAGGGCCTGGGCTCGCAGGCAGTGGCCGTCGTCCAGCAGCAGCACCTGCTCGCCGGCGAGGTCGGCTTCGGTCAGGCGCTTGCGCGCGGCGAACCGGTGGCCGGCGGGCACCGCCACCACGAAGGGGTCCGCGGCCAGCGGCAAGGTAGCCACGTCGCCCAGGTCCGCATCCAGGGCCAGCAGCAACAGGTCCAGCTTCCCCTCCCCCAGCAGCGCCAGCAGCCGGTGCGTAAAGTCTTCGTGCAGCAGGATGCGCAGATCGGGATGCCGCTGGCGGATGGCCGGCAGCGCCTTGGGCAGCAGGTACGGCGCCACGGTGGGGATGACCCCCAGCCGCAGCGTGGCGGAGAGCGGCCGCGTGAGGCTGCGCGCCGTGTCCACCAGCTCGCCGGCCTGGGTCAGGATGCTCCGGGCCAGCGGCAACAGCCTCTCCCCCTCCAGAGTGAGCAGGACCTTCCGCCGGCTGCGCTCGAACAGTTGCACGTCCAACTGTCCCTCCAACTCCTTGAGCTGTACGCTCAGGCCCGGCTGAGTCACGAAGCACGCCTCGGCCGCGGCTCGGAAGCTCAGGCGCTCGGCCACCGCGACGAAGTATTCGAGCTGGCGCAGGGTCACGTCCATGATAATCCATAGCTATCACAAAGCTAACTATTATCAAATTTATTTCTCACGGATTTCCCCTATACTGAGAGTCAGAACAGCGGTTGATTCAGACGAAAGGAGATTTCCATGTCCCGTAAACGATGCCCGGTCATGACCACCAGCGCGGGCGCGCCCGTGGCCGACAACCAGAACGCCCTCACCGCCGGCGAGCGCGGGCCGATCCTGCTGCAGGACTACCAGCTCATCGAGAAGCTCGCGCACCAGAACCGAGAGCGCATTCCCGAGCGGGTGGTGCATGCCAAGGGCTGGGGCGCCTACGGGACGTTTACCGTCAACCACGACATCTCGCGCTACACCCGAACCCGGGTGCTCCAGCCCGGCGCCAAGTGTGACGTGCTGGTGCGCTTCTCCACCGTGGCCGGCGAGCTCGGGGCGGCGGACGCGGAGCGCGACGTGCGCGGGTTCGCGGTGAAGTTCTACACCGAGGAAGGCAACTGGGACTTGGTCGGGAACAACACGCCGGTGTTCTTCATCCGCGACCCCTACAAGTTCCCGGACTTCATCCGCACGCAGAAACGGCATCCCAAGACACACCTGCGGAGCCCGGTGGCCATGTGGGACTTCTGGTCGCAGTCGCCGGAATCGCTGCACCAGATCACCATCCTCATGTCGGACCGCGGCTGCCCCACGGCCCCCATGTACATGAACGGCTACGGCTCCCACACCTTCAGCTTCATCAACGCCGACAACGAGCGCTTCTGGGTCAAGTTCCACTTCAAGAACCGGCAGGGGCACCGGCACTACACCAACGCGGAGAGCGCCGAGGTCATCGGCCGGACCCGCGAGTCCTACCAGGAGGCGCTGTTCGGCGCCATCGAGGGGGGCGAGTTCCCCAAGTGGGACCTCAAGGTGCAAATCATGCCGGAGCTGGACGCGGGCAAGACGCCGTACAACCCCTTCGACCTCACCAAGGTCTGGCCCCACGGGGACTATCCGCTGATCGACGTGGGCGTGATGGAGCTCAACCGCAACCCGGAGAACTACTTCGCCGAGGTGGAGCAGGCCGCCTTCTCCCCCTCGAACATCGTGCCGGGCATCGGCTTCTCACCGGACAAGGTCCTGCAGGCGCGCATCTTCTCCTATGCCGACGCACACCGCTACCGCCTGGGCACCCACTACGAGGCGCTCCCGGTGAACGCGCCGCGGTGCCCGGTGCACCACTACCACAAGGACGGCCCCATGCGCTTCTTCGAGCCGCGGCACGGCAACGTCGACGCGTACTACGAGCCCAACAGCTTCGGCGGCCCGGTGCAGGACGAGAGCTACGCCGAGCCGCCGCTCAGGATCTCGGGCGACGCCTCCCGCTACGACCACCGGGAAGGCAACGACGACTACACGCAGGCGGGCAACCTCTTCCGGCTGTTCGACGACGGCCAGCAGCGGCGCCTGTTCAGCAACATCGCCGGAGCCATGCAAGGGGTGCCGCAGAGGATCATCGAGAAGCAGCTCGCGCACTTCGCCAAGGCCGACCCGGCCTACGCGGAGGGCGTGCGCGACGCGCTGGGGTGGCCCGACGCGGCGTGAGGGGGCGCGCGACGGCCCTCGGCGGTGAGCCTGGCGTGAGTGGGAGGATGGGCGGGTTGGATACCCGCCCATCCTTGAGGGAGAGTGCGGCTACCCGCCGTTCAGGGCCGCCAGCCGCGTCACCGCGAGTTTGTGATAGAAGCGGTCCACGGCATCCTTGGAGGGTTTCTTGACGGCGCGCTCGAGGAGCCGGCGCGCCTCCTCCCGGTTCCCTTCCTCGTCCAGCAGCAGGAGCCCGTAGGCGTATTCGACGCACACCACCTTGGCATCGGGCATGAGCTCCAACGCGCGCTCATAGTGGCCGCGCGCCTTCTTTCCGGTGGCGCCGTAGAGAAACCTGGCCATGCCCCCCGCGGCGTGGACGACCTCCGCGTGCCATGTCGCCAGGCTCAGATGGCCCGCCGCCTTGTCGGGATCGAGCCGTAGCGCTTCTTCCACCGAGTCCCGCACCTTGGTCGCATATCCCCCGGTCACCGCCTGCAGGAACCCGATGGTCTGGGCGTAGCGGCCGCGCGCATGGGCCAGTTGAATATGCGCCTCGGGATTGGCCGGGTCGAGCCGCACCGACTCCTCTGCCAACTCCACGGCCCGCTGGAACAGCCCCTGCTTATCCTCCTCCTTGGCAAAGACGTAGCCCTGCATCGCCAGCGCCTGCGCCGCCAAAGCATAACCCTCGGAGGTCTCGAGCGCCGCGCTCAACTCCGCCGCCTCGACAAAGCGGCCGTCCGCATGAGCCGCGCGTGCCTGTTCCAGGGTTTGGGCGCCGGCGGCGCACGTCAAGAGAAGCGTGCAGAGGATGGTCGCGGAGATCAGGAATGCGGTCTTGGTCAATTCGAGGGCCCTCCGGCAATCGAAATACGTTCGGCAACGTCCACCATTCGGTTTCCCTTGACACGCGGCAGGCTTAACACGGCAAACCTTACCAGTCCTCTTCCCGTTCGTCGGTCACCGCCGCCCGAACCGTGGCTTCGGAATCTACAGGGCGCGGCCAATCCCAAAGGTCGGCCGGCAGCGGAGCAACGGGACGTTTCAGCAGCCCCTTCCTGTCCATCTCGCTCAAGTGCTCGGCAAGGGTTAACCTAATCTGATTTCTATAGTCGGAAGACGTCAAGGTAAACCAACGTACCCGCTGGGAAGTCACGGATGTGGCAACGTGCGCCAGCCTGGAGGCGCTGACCAATCCCTGAAACGCACCTCGGTCATCGATGGCCCCAACCGAGTATTCATTCTGCGGATGACTTCATCAAGTATGGCGCCCATGGCTGCGACGTCAGAGCGATTGTACAGGATCAAGCGCCGCAACGCCTCGTGGTCGCCTTGAAGAGACTGATTCCATAGAGCCACGGCTGTCAGGCCGGTAACTTCGGTCACGTCTTTTCGTAGATCGATCCGGAGGGCTTTCTCGATCGCCTTTTGCCCACCCGATAACCCGACACTCCGGCAAAGATACAGCAGATCGATGTGGACCCTCGGAAGCGTGATGCCGGGCAGAAACCGGGCGACGAACCTCGTGTCGAATCGACCGCCGTTGAACGTCACCAAGTACCTCGCCTGCTCCAAGTCTTCACAGAGCAGGTCTGGCGCCGATCCCTTCACCATGGTCCCCACGCGCCCGCCGAAGGCCCATCCGACAACAGTGATTTCATGGCGACAGGGATCCAACCCCGTAGTCTCGACATCCAGGAAAAGAACCCGGTCAGGCTGTCGCGAACACTCCGCAAGTTGAGCGTACAGCTTCTGCAAATGTGTGCGCCGGCCTGAGGTCCGCCGTGCTCCTACAGTCTTCATCTCAATGAAACCTCCTGTTCGCTCGATGTTGTCTATGCGGGCACACCCACAAGATCTGCCACTGGTGGTCAGGCGACCTAGTGTGGAGCACTGCGACTACTTGCACCGCGCAGCCACTGTCACCGTCAGCCGAAAATGTCCCAACTTGGGAGAGGGCGTCGGTGCCGAACAGACGCCCTGACATTGACAGGCTGCAAAGGAGCGGAAGGGGTTGGACTCCGCTCGCTCCGTCCAACCCCTCTCGCCCGACCGAAACCAACCGAAGAGCGTCAGACCCACACCGGCGCCCTTCTCGGAAGTGTGCAGTTTTCGATTGACAAGAGTGGGCAGTTTTCGGTTGCCACAAATGGGACATTTTCGGCTGACATTGACACCCGGGTCCGCGGCGCGTGGTGTAGCGGGTCTATCCCCGCGCGTGCGGGGGAACCTTTCACATGATAGACATCGCGATGGGCCAGCCGGGTCTATCCCCGCGCGTGCGGGGGAACCTCTGCATCCGTGCATCCTCCGCTGTTCGATGTGGGTCTATCCCCGCGCGTGCGGGGGAACCATGTGCATCTGCGCGCCCTGCCAATCGTAGGCGGGTCTATCCCCGCGCGTGCGGGGGAACCTCCGGTGCCGCTCTACTCGTACGAGCCGATCAGGGTCTATCCCCGCGCGTGCGGGGGAACCCCCTGTCGTCCGTACTCCCATTCGCCCAGGAAGGGCCTATCCCCGCGCGTGCGGGGGAACCGTCTCCCGGTCCATCTGCCTCGTCTGCATCAGGGGTCTATCCCCGCGCGTGCGGGGGAACCGAAGAGAGGAGAGGGAAAAAAGAGGAAGGGTACGGTCTATCCCCGCGCGTGCGGGGGAACCCACGGCCGGTATCGTGCAAACTTTCCAACGAAGGGTCTATCCCCGCGCGTGCGGGGGAACCGATCGCTTCCCGCCTGACGATGGCTATGCCCGGGGTCTATCCCCGCGCGTGCGGGGGAACCGAAATAGCATGAAACAGAGAATGATGACTGCCGGGTCTATCCCCGCGCGTGCGGGGGAACCTCCGAGCAGTCTTCCATGTATCGACATTTCTCGGGTCTATCCCCGCGCGTGCGGGGGAACCATGGTGGCCGTGAGACTGTTCCATCCCTTCTCGGGTCTATCCCCGCGCGTGCGGGGGAACCAGTTACGTGGAGCCGTCCGGAGACTCGCTCAAGGGTCTATCCCCGCGCGTGCGGGGGAACCCCAGCATGAGCTTATGGAGGATGAAAGCCTTAGGGTCTATCCCCGCGCGTGCGGGGGAACCGTCCCGGGCCTCATTGACAGGCGGCACAGCCGGGGTCTATCCCCGCGCGTGCGGGGGAACCCGCACCGTGAGGCCATGTCCGATACCTTGAACAGGTCTATCCCCGCGCGTGCGGGGGAACCCTGGAGGCGCAACTGCTGGTCCTGACGGACGGGGGTCTATCCCCGCGCGTGCGGGGGAACCTTCGACACGGTGAGCGGCCAAGAGGCGTATGCGGGTCTATCCCCGCGCGTGCGGGGGAACCCGCTGTAGCAGCATCTAGCGCAAAGCCGGATAGGGTCTATCCCCGCGCGTGCGGGGGAACCCCCGTATGCGGTCTAGCGCGCTATCGACCGGGGGGTCTATCCCCGCGCGTGCGGGGGAACCTCACACCGGCGCTTGCATCGGCAGCCTTCATGAGGTCTATCCCCGCGCGTGCGGGGGAACCGAAACGAACCGGAGAAGCGGCAAATGTCGCAGGGGTCTATCCCCGCGCGTGCGGGGGAACCCTACTCCAACAACGCTTTCGCCATCTCCGACGTGGTCTATCCCCGCGCGTGCGGGGGTACCTTTGTCCGGCCCCACCGCCCGGCGAGCCTGTAGGGCCTATCCCCGCGCGTGCGGGGGAACCATGACGACAAGGGGAGCGCCAAGGAACAAGGGGGGTCTATCCCCGCGCGTGCGGGGGAACCATGCGTTGCCGGCGCTTGGCGATCTCCCGTTCGGGTCTATCCCCGCGCGTGCGGGGGAACCGCGACGCGGGCATCGTTCGCGACGTGCATGGCGGGTCTATCCCCGCGCGTGCGGGGGAACCTGTCCAGGAACGAAAACTAATGCTTGACAAGTGGGTCTATCCCCGCGCGTGCGGGGGAACCACCCTGCCCACCTGTGAACAGCACGGTGTAGAGGGTCTATCCCCGCGCGTGCGGGGGAACCGCCCTCACTTTCCGCCACAGATCGGCCGGAAAGGGTCTATCCCCGCGCGTGCGGGGGAACCTCGCCTCGAAGCGCAGCCCCGTGATCGGCAAGGGGTCTATCCCCGCGCGTGCGGGGGAACCGCGTCGAACTACAACAGCCCGAAGTACGGCGAGGGTCTATCCCCGCGCGTGCGGGGGAACCCGAGCTGGTCCGGGTCCTGGGTGATCACGGTCGGGTCTATCCCCGCGCGTGCGGGGGAACCGGCTCTCCACCGACGGCTCGACTGGCCCCTACGGGTCTATCCCCGCGCGTGCGGGGGAACCGGGCCGTGTGCGCGCCCTTGCACCAGCGCACCGGGTCTATCCCCGCGCGTGCGGGGGAACCGCCCCGGTGGAGCGGATACCCAACGCCGTACACGGTCTATCCCCGCGCGTGCGGGGGAACCTACGATTCCATACGCCCCGTTCCAGCCGTTAAGGGTCTATCCCCGCGCGTGCGGGGGAACCTTCGGAGCACAAAGTATCGCGACACGTGGGACGGGTCTATCCCCGCGCGTGCGGGGGAACCGTCTGCACGACGTTGGGAACCAGGTGCAGGAAGGGTCTATCCCCGCGCGTGCGGGGGAACCGTCTGCACGACGTTGGGAACCAGGTGCAGGAAGGGTCTATCCCCGCGCGT
>JAPOPM010000007.1 GCA_026712905.1 Deltaproteobacteria bacterium | reverse complement strand
ACGGTGACTTTCTCCGAGGCACCAAACTGACTTGAGGACATACGCGCGCTGGCGGGGACTGAGTATTGGTTGAATGGGGTTACATATCGATTACGGCTCAAATCAGAATACTCCTAACCTATTGATAAACAAATCAAAAACAAACACTCAACGCAGAAAAGACCCGCAAATTATTGTGCGAGTTAACCAGACACCACACTAGCACCACCCGCCGTGCCGTTGCCACTTCCGTATGGCCTTTCCGCTTTCACCGTGAAGGATCCCGCTTGCCGAGTGCGGAATAAGCGAACGAATATGCACAAAACATTGCCCTCGGATTACAAGCTGTGTTAATTCGGGGGTACCGTCATTATCGAGCACCGCGCGATGCAAGCTGAACGCGCACTCCGTCGCCGGAGGGCGGTTGCCGCCGCGCTCGACATCGTAAACGGACCACGAACGCTCGGCGTTCTCATAGCTGGTGGGGATAAGAGATGGCGCAAGGAACCGCATCCGATCGGCCTCGATGGCTCGGCATCGTTCAATTGGCCGCGATTCTCCTCGTAATCGTGATCGCTCTCTACTTCGCGCGCGCACCGGGCCGCGTGGCCCTCGACACCGCGCCCGACCTGACCGCGGAGAAGGGCAAGCCCACCGTCAGCGTGATCGAGCCCAAGCCGACCCAACAAGCGTTGACCGTTCGGTTGACGGGTAACGTCCGGGTGGAAGAGCAGGCGCGGGTGATGTCCGAAGTCACGGGTCGTGTCGTCTGGATTTCGCCGAAGTTCAGAAACGGCGGATCGATACCGGCCAACGAGACGTTCGTCAGGATAGATGCCACCGAACACGAACTCCGGGTGGAAAGGGCGGAGATGGCGGTGAAGGCGGCGGAAGCCCGGGTGTGGGTGGAGAAAGCCGGCGGCGAAGAGGACGCGAAGGCATTCTCGCGCGCGACCCCGGGCGCCGAGGTTTCCGACGCGGTGCGCCGCTTGCCGTCGATAGCGGAGGCGGAAGCCGAGTTGGCGCAGGCGCGGGCGGTGCTGAAGCTCGCGAAGCTCCGGCTGGAACGGACGAACATCTCCCTGCCGTATGACAGCCGCGTGCTGGCAACCGAGCTGGAGGTGGGCGAGTTCGTAGGGCCCGCCAGAGCGGTGGTGGGGCGCCCGACGAGGTTGGGCACCGTGTATCGAACCGATGCGATCAGGGTGAGAGTGCCGGTGGACCCGAAGGACCTGGCGTACCTTTCGCCGGTGATCGGCCGTTCCGCCCGCGTTCGGACACAGTTGGGGGCGTACGACGCAACGGTGGAGCGCGTGTCATCGGCCGTGGCCCCGAGCACGCGCCTCGCCGGGTTGTTCCTCAAGTTCCCGGATGATGTGCCCAGGGAGACACTGCCGCTGCCGGGCATGTTCGCGGAAGTCCGGATCGAGGGGCCCTCGTATCAAAACGTCTACGTATTGCCGGAATCCGTTCTGCAGGAAGGCAGCAGTGTCTGGGTGGTCGACAAGGGCGCGCTGAAGCCGGTGGTGCCCAAGACCCTCGGACGCACGGACGCGGGCTGGGTCGTGGAGGCGTTCGACGCGGGCGAGGGCGTGGTCGTGGGTGCGCCGCCGGGAGCCAGGAAAGGTCTGGCGGTGGCGGTGGCGAAATAACGGAGCCCGGACATGAGCACCAACGACGCTGGAGCCGGAGCCGCCAACAAGGGACCGATCGCCTGGTTCGCCCGCAATCCGGTCGCCGCCAACCTGCTGCTGTTGTTCCTGATCATCGGCGGCGTGATCGCCGGACGGCATCTCGCCGTTCAACTCTACCCCTACTTCGATCTCCGGGCGATCACCGTGGCGGTGCCGGCGCCCGGTTCGTCGCCCAAGGAGGTGGAGGAAGACATCAACCGGCGCATCGAGGAAGCCATCGTCGGACTCAGAGGGGTGAAAAGGGTCGTGGGGACGGCCACCCAGGGGCTCGGCCGGCTCAGGGTCGAGATGGAGACCTTCGCCGATCCCGACACCGTCCTGAACGATGTCCAGAACGCCGTGGCCGGCATCGAGAACTTCCCGCCGCTCAACGCCGAAAGACCGGAGGTGGAGCTTCACCGGATCGCCATCGAGGTCTTGACGCTGGCGGTGTCGTCTTCCCAGGCCTCGGAGAACGAGTTGCGCCTCGCCGCCGAGAACGTGCGCGACGCGCTGCTGGCGCTGCCGTCGGTTTCACAGGTGACGCTGCTGGGCACCCGCGACCGGGAGATCACCATCGAGTTGAGCGAGGAAGAGCTGCGGCGGCATGATCTCTCCATCGCCCAGATCTCCCGGATCGTGAGACGGGCTTCGCTCAACCTCACTTTCGGCGAACTGCGCACCGAGGCCGGCGGTGTGATCCTGCACACCGTCACCAAGCGGCGCACCGGCGCCGAGTTCAAGGACATCCCGCTGATCACGCGGCTCAGCGGCGCCATCGTCACCCTGGGCGACGTCGCCACCATCCGTGACGGGTTCGTCGACGAGGACGTCGTCTCCGAGGTCAACGGCCAATCCGCCGTGTTCGTCCGGGTCGATGCCGTCGAGCAGGAGTCGGTGGTCGAGATCGGTGACGAAATCAGGATGTGGCTCGCCGGCCACGAGGCTCCCGGGAACATCACGGTCAGCGTCTGGAACGACCGGGCGGCGCCCGCCCTGGACAGGCTGCAGGAGATCCTCCGCAACGGCATCCTCGGCGCGTTGCTGGTATTCCTGACCCTGGTTCTGGTGTTCGACCTGCGCGTCGCCACCTGGATCACCATAGGGATTCCCTTGTCCTTCATCGGTTCGCTGATCTTCTTCGGCGCCGCCGACATGACTCTGAACATCGGCACGATCTTCGCCTTCTTCCTGCTTATCGGCATCGTCGTGGACGACTCCGTGGTGGTCGGAGAGAGCATCGCGGCGGAACGCGAGAGCGGGAAGAGCGCGGCGGATGCGGCCATCTCGGGCGCCAGGGCGATGGTGGGTCCGATCACGGTGGGGGCGGCCACCACCCTGCTCGCCTTCGTGCCGCTTCTCTTCGTCACCTCGGGCGCCTACCAGCTCACCACCGTGTTTCCCTACGTGGCGTTCTTCGTCCTGCTGGTTTCGCTGGTCGAGTCCTTCTTCGTCCTGCCCGCGCATCTGTCGCACGAGCGCCCGTGGAGCGCGCCGCCGCTGAGCGACATCCAAGGCCGGGTGGACGGCCTGATCGACCGGGCGCGGGACTCCGTCGTGGCGCCATCGGTGGCGCGCGCCGTGCAACATCCCTGGCTCACCCTGGGGATCGGCGCGGTCGTGGTGCTCATCGGGGTGCTGCTCCTGCGGTCCGACAACGTCCGGGTCGTCATCATCGACCAGGATGCGCTCGCCTCCGACAGCATTCAGGCGGATCTGCATCTGCCTCCGGGGGCGCCGTTCGAGCAGACTCTCGCCGCGGCCGAGCGTTTCGCGGACGCCGCCCGCTCCATCAACGACCAACTCGACGGCACGTCGATCAGATCCGTGGCCGTCACCGCCGGCAATCTCACGCAGATCCGGACAGCGGAGATCGGCGCCAACCGCAGCAACGTGGCTTCGGTGCGGGTCCATCTCAACCCGCGTCCGGTGCGCACCGCATCGTCCAGGGATATCGAGCGGGTCTGGCGCCGGAACGTCGGGGACACGTCGGAACTGGAGAGCGTTGAATTCCAGGGCGCACGGGTCAAACCCAAGGCACCGGTTTCGTATGCGCTGAAGCACTCCGACACCGACGTGTTGAGAAATGCCGCCACGGAGTTGAAAGCCTCCCTGGCGACCGTGCCGGGGGTCTTCGGCATCTCCGACAGCTTGTCCGCGGGCAAGCGGCACTTCGAGATCCAGCTCACGCGGGCCGGGAAGGCGGCGGGATTGACGCCGGCGGGCATCGGCGCCCAGTTGCGCGCCAGTTTCCACGGCGTGGAAGTCCAGCGGATCCAGCGCGGCCGGGAGGAAGTCAAGGTCGTGGTCCGGTACCCGGCCGAGCGGCGGCGAAGCCTGGGAGACCTGGCCAGCGAGCGGATCCGCCGGCCTGCGGGCGGGCAAGGGCGAGGTGGCAGGGACCGCGGTGCGTCCGGTGGCGGCGAGGTCCCGCTGTCCACGGTGGCAACGCTCACGGAGAAACGTGAGATGACCACGCTGACGCGGATCGACGGCAAGAAGGCCGCGTTCGTGGACGCGCGTACCGACGCCGTCGTGACAACCCCCCGTCAGGCAAGGCGAGAGGTCCAGGAGAGGATCATCCCCGGCCTGCTCGCCAAGTACCCCGGCCTCAAGATCGAACCCGACGGGGCTGCCCGGGACGAGAAGGAGATGTTGGGCACCCTGGGGCTGCTGGTTCCCCTCGTGCTGCTGGCGATGTATGCGCTGATGGCCGCCTTCCTGCGCAGCTACTGGAAACCCCTGGTGGCGGTGGTGGGAATACCGATGTCGTTCGCCGGCGCGGTGCTGGCCCACTGGATACTCGGGTGGGATTTCGCGGCCATGTCGCTGTTCGGAATCGTCGCGGTGGGCGGGATCATCGTGAACGACGCGCTGGTGCTGCTGGACCGCTACAACCAACTCCGCAGGGAGAACGAGGTGTTACCGGCAATTGCGGCGGCATCCGCGGCCACCCGCCATCGCTTCCGCGCGGTGCTGCTGACCAGCCTCACGACCGTCGTGGGACTGTCGCCGTTGCTCTACGAACGCAGCGACGAGTTGATCTTCCTGGTGCCGTTCGTAATCAGCATGCTGGGCGGGCTCGTGCTGTCGACCATATTCATCCTGTTCCTCCTGCCGGCCCTGGTGATGATCGTCGACGGCCGCTACGATTAGCCCCAATGTTGCAGAACTACGGGAATTCTACGAATCGTCATTCCCGCTTTCGCGGGAACGACGATTCGTAGGGGCGTGCTTCGGATCGCTTTTCACAGACTCTTTTGCAACATTGGGTTGAGTTCCCGTCGTCGGGATCGGGCCGCGCCCGGTCCCGACGAGACGTGTTTCGGTTTCACCTTTCGGTCGCGATCATGAGCCCGCTGACCCCCATCCGACTCATCCAGTTCCGCGCCGCCTACAACCTGCCGGTGCACGCGGCCGTGGAGCACGGCATCTTCGCCAGCGCCGGGCTCGCCGTGGAGATCGAATACACACCGGGCTCCGCGTACCTCGTGGACGCGGTGCGCACCGGGCGCTGCACCATCGGCCACGCGGCCGCGGACGACGTGGTCTGCGACGTGGAGAACCAGCCCGGGTCCGACCTGTTCGCGTTCATGGGACTCCACAGCGGCCTGCTGAACCTCGTGGGGGCGCCCGGGTGCGCCACCATGGAGTCCTTGCGCGGCAAGCCGCTGGCGGTGGACGCGCGCGACAGCGGCTTCGTCTTCATCCTGGAGAAGGCCCTGCGCGACCACGGCTTCGGCGCGGACGAATACGAGCTCGTGGAGGTGGGCGGCTGGGAGAGCCGCTACGAGACCCTTATCGAGGGCAAACTATTCGCCACGCTGCTCACCCCGCCCTTCGTCGGAGCCGCCCTGGAGCGCGGCTGCCACGTGATCGCCAGGGGTGAAGAGATGGCGCCCGTGTACCAGGCGACGGTGGGTCTGGCCAAGCGTTCCTGGGCGGGAGAGAACCGCACGACCCTGGTCGACTACACCCGCTGCTACGTGGCCGCCACCCAATGGTGCTTCGCGCCCGAGAACCGGCCGCGTTGCCTCGACATCCTGGCCCGGCACAACGGCCTCACCGGCGCTGCCGCCGAGGAAACCCTGGACGCCCTGCTGGACTCCGCCCACGGCCTCTACCCCAAGGCCGCGCTCAACGTCCCCGGCCTCGCCGCCGCCCTCGACCTCCGCGCCGGCATGGGCTACATCGCCTCTCCCCCGCCTCCGCCGGAGAAATACATCGACGTTTCCTACTACGAGGCGGCCGTGGGCTGATCCAGTAAAGGCGCCGCGCGGCTGGCCGGTGCCTTGCGAGAAAACCCAAGGAAGGCACCGGCACTGAGCGTTGTAGTCACACCGTAGTCTTGAATCGCCTCTTGTCATGTCGTACGCTTGTACGCAACGGAACCGCTGGAGGGGAGACCGTCATGGAACTTGCCTTGCGGGAAGCCAAAGCCCGCCTCTCGGAACTCGTGTCAGCCGCACGGAACGGTGAGCGAGTCGTCATCACCAGACACGGCCGTCCAGCCGTCGAGCTTTTGCGCTGTGACCGACGAGGCGGGATCGACTTCGCCAAACTGGAAGCCGCACGGCGCAGCCTCGGGCTAGCAGGCGACCGGGAGCGTTGGCCCGACGAATTCAACGATCCCGCGTTCAGCCGGCGTGTGCTCGGTCTCGATCACGACGAATAGACCATTCCCGTGCGCATTTTGCTCGACACATCCTATCTCTACGACCTGATGGAGGCTCCGGGGAAACTCACGGCGTCCGAGCGCAGGTTCTTCGAAAGCGACAAGTCGGAGTTCTTTGTCAGCGCTGTATCGATCTGGGAGATGCGCCTTAAGCATGACGCTCGCCGTCGGTCCGGAGCACGAAAGAGTCCGTTCGACCCGAACGAGGTAATCACCGTCCTCAAGGGGCAGGATGTGACGCTGCTGCCGATGACCGTCGCACACGCAGCGCGTGCTCTTGAAACGCCGCTGAACCACAGGGATCCCTTCGACGAGATCCTTCTTGTCCAAGCGCAGGAAGAGAACCTGAAGCTCCTGACCGCCGATCGCCAGCTTGCAGACCATCCGTTGGCGATCACACTTCAACGCCCCTAATCGTCATTCCCGCGGATAGTGGGGATCCAGGGGCTTTCCAGGCTGTGTCAAACCGATGAGGCGCCCCCCCCCCGATTCGTCATTCCCGCGGAAGCGGGAATCCAGGGGTGGCGAGGCGGAGAAACGCCGTTGCAGTGCCCACCACCACCACCCCTGGATTCCCGCTTCCGCGGGAATGACGAATCGGGGGGTTGGCACCGATTCTTGTCCGGGCGACGTTTTGACAAAGCCTGTTCCGCGGGAATGACGGCGTGAGGTGGTCGCGCCCATTCCTCTTCGAGCAAGGTCTTGGCGCAACCTGAGAAGGCGAAATGATGGGGTCAGTCTCACAGAGCTAACCACAACTGCTCCGGCGCATCCGCCCGCGCCACCGGCGCTCTCTCGGGCAGCTCGGCGATCTGTGACTCCAACCAGCGGATGTAGGTACGGCGAACCGGCCGCTGGCGGATGGCTTCGACGCACAGGGAGCGCACCCGGCGGGCGTAGTCCCGCCAGTTCTCGCGCACGGCGCGCGGCATGCGCAAATAGGTGGGGGCGTCGTCGCAGAAGAGATCGCTGCGGGCGAGAGTCCAGATGTCGCACTGGGTCTCGCCGATGGGGACCGGCTCCCACGCGGAGACGCCTTCGGGTGGCGGCAGCTTCGTCAGACCCTGCAACAGGTGGGTCAGCTCGTGGCCGATGGTGTTGTGGGTCAGGCCGCGTACCCGGAGGCGGATGTACAACGGCGGCCGGAACGCCCTGGGAATGAACGCGACCCCGAGCTTGGCCTTGGTATGGCCCACGTGGATCTTCATGTTCCGCAATTCGGGGAACTGGCGCACGGACTGCTCGATCATCCGCGCCGCCCGGCGGGTGAGACGCTTTTCCATCTGCGGCGTGAACGACAAGGTGACGCCCATTCCGGGCGATAGCAGGTTCATCGGCGGTTGGTGTGCGATCGGTCCGGCACACGGGTCCCTGTCCCGTCTCGACGGCGCTATGCTAAGATGCGCTGAGCAACAAGGAAGACTCTAACGCAGTGATCGACCGATTTCACCCTCTGGTGCGTGACTGGTTCCGGGACCGTTTCGGCAAGCCGACGGCGCCGCAGGCGGCGGGCTGGGAGGAGATCGCCCAGGGGCGGGACACGCTCATCGCCGCGCCCACCGGTTCGGGCAAGACCCTGGCGGCCTTCCTCTGGTCCATCAACCGGCTCATCGCCTCGGCCGAACCGTCGCGGGACCACACCCACGTGATCTACGTCTCGCCGCTCAAGGCCCTGGGCAACGACATCCAGAAGAACCTGCAGGAACCGCTGGCGGAGATCACCCGGTCGGGCCGGCTCCGGGGGCTGGCGCTCCAGGAGATCCGCACCGCGGTGCGCTCGGGAGACACCCCGGCCACGGAGCGGCAGCGCATGCTCTCCCACCCGCCGCACATCCTCATCACCACGCCGGAGTCGCTCTACATCCTGCTCACGGCGGAACGCAGCCGCCAACTGTTGAAGCGCGCGCACACGGTCATCGTGGACGAGATCCACGCGGTGGCCGGCGACAAGCGCGGCGCCCATCTGGCACTCTCGCTGGAACGCCTCGACGCCCTGGCGGGCAGGCCCTTGCAGCGCATCGGCCTGAGCGCGACGCAGAAACCCATGGACGACATCGCGCGCCTGCTGGTGGGCGCCCGGCGCCTGCGGCCCGACGGCGCGCCGGAGTGCGCCATCGTGGACGTGGGCCACAAGCGCGAGCTGGACCTGTCCATCGAGGTGCCGGAACAGGAGCTGGGGCCCATCACCTCCCACGCGCTCTGGGCCGAGGTCTATGACCGCATCGTGGCGCAGATCCAGAGCCACCGCACCACGCTGGTGTTCGTGCACACGCGCCGGCTGGTGGAACGGGTGGCGCACCAACTCACCGACCGGCTCGGCGAGGGCAAGGTGCTGGCGCACCACGGCAGCCTGTCGCGCAAGACCCGGCTCGAGGCCGAGCAGAAGCTGAAGGCCGCGGAGGTGCCGGTGGTGGTGGCCACCGCGTCGCTGGAGCTGGGCATCGACATCGGCCACGTGGAGCTCGTGTGCCATATCGGCGCGCCCCGCTCCATCGCCACCCTGCTGCAGCGCGTGGGACGCTCGGGCCATTGGCTGGGGGCCGTCCCCAAGGGCATCCTGTACCCGCTCACGCGGGACGACCTGCTGCAAAGCGCCGCCGCGGTCTACGCGGTGCGCCAGGGTGAGCTGGACCGCATCGCCCTGGTGCGCGAGCCGCTGGATGTGCTCGCCCAGCAGATGGTGGCCACGGTGGCAAGCCTGACACCCGCGCCGAAGCCGGGCGAGACCCTGCCGCTCCTCCCCGAGGCCAAGCCGCTGCCGGGCATCGCCGAGGAAGCGCTGTGGGAGCTGGTGCGGGGAGCGTACCCCTTCCGGGACCTCTCCCGCGGCGATTTCGAGCAGGTCCTGCAGATGCTCTGCGAGGGCGTGGCGCCGTCCCGGGGCCGCCGCGGGGCCCACCTTCATCGGGACCGGGTGAACAGGATGCTGCGGGCGCGCCGGGGCGCGCGTCTGGTCTCCATCACTAACGGCGGCGCCATCCCGGACACCGCCGACTACGACGTGGTGGAGGCGCACAACGAGACCTTCGTGGGAAAGGTCAACGAGGACTTCGCCATCGAGAGCCTGTCCGGCGACATCTTCCTGCTGGGCAACACCTCGTGGCGCATCCAGCGGGTGGCCTCCGGCAAGGTGTGGGTGGAGGACGCCCACGGCGCGCCGCCCACCATCCCCTTCTGGCTGGGAGAGGCGCCGGGACGCACGCTCGAGCTGTCGCGCGCGGTGTCCGACGTGCGCGAGACCGTGGCCCGACGCGCGGGCGCGGGAGAGGCCGCCGGGGATCAGGCAGGTGCAGCCGCGGATGCGGAAGAACCGCCCGAGTCCGAAGGGCATGCGGCCGGGGCACACGGAGAATCCCCCGCAGCATGGCTTCAACGCGAAACCGGGGTTGGCCCGGCCGGCGCGGAACAGATCGTCGCCTACGTGAACGAGACCCGCGCCATGCTCGGCTGCGTGCCCACCGTGGACCGTGTCGTCGCCGAGCGCTTCTTCGACGAGTCCGGCGGCATGCAGCTCGTGCTGCACACGCCCTTCGGGGGACGCATCAACCGCGCCTGGGGGCTGGCCCTGCGCAAACGCTTCTGCGTCAACTTCGACTTCGAGCTCCAGGCCGCGGCCACCGACGACGGCATCGTCATCTCGCTGACCGACCGCCATTCCTTCCCGCTGGACACGGTCTTCAGCTACCTCAACCCGGCGACGGTGGAACGGGACCTGACCCAGGCGTCCCTGGCGGCGCCCATGTTCACCAACCGCTGGCGCTGGAACACGAGCCGGGCGCTGGCGGTGGAGCGCTTCAGCCGCGGCAAGAGGGTGCCCATGCAGATCCAGCGCATGCGCGCCGAGGACCTGCTGGGCGCGGTCTTCCCGGACCAGGTCATGTGCCAGGACAACCGCTCCGGCCCCGTGGCCCTGCCGGACCATCCCCTGACCCGCGAGACCATGGAGAACTGCCTGCGCGAGGCCATGGACGTGGACGGCTTCAAGGAAACACTGGAGCGCCTCGGCCGCGGCGAGATCGCCACCGTGGCCGTGGAGACCCCGGCGCCCTCGCCCATGGCCCACGAGATCCTCAACGCCAACCCCTACGCGTTCCTCGACGACGCCCCGCTGGAGGAACGGCGCGCCCGCGCGGTAGCTCTGCGACGCACCGACCCGGACCTGGCCCAGGGCATCGGCGCCCTGAGTCCCGAAGCCTTGGCGGAGGTGAAGGCCCAGGCATGGCCGGACATCCGCGACCCCGACGAACTCCACGACCTGCTGCTGACGGTGATCCTGCTGCCGGTGCGGGAAGCAGAGCCGTGGCAGCGGTACGCGAGGGAACTGATGGCGGCGCGACGAGCCACCGTGGTCGAACTCGGGGGTGACAACGGCGATGCGTTCCACGGAGCCACCAAGCCCGAACAGGCTCACGGCGGCCCATTCTATGTGGCCGCTGAGCGCCTGGCCGAGGCCAGGGCCGTGCTGGGTTACTTCCGAATGAACCCGGCCGTGGCGGCGCCGGTCATGGACAACCCCGACGCAGGCAGTCCCGACACAGGCAGTCCCGACGCGGGCAGTCCCGACACAGGCGGTCCCGACACAGGCAGTCCCCACACCGGCAGTCCCGACACAGCGACACACCACTCACGTCATTCCCGCGGAAGCGGGAATCCAGGTGGCGAGGGGCGGGGTACCAGGACCGACAACCCCCTCCCCAACCCCTGGATTCCCGCTTCCGCGGGAATGACGGTCGGGGGGCCGGCGCAGGCCCGAGGCCCAGGCGGGATGCCGCCGCAGGGCCCGGGCGGGATGCCGCCGCAGGGCCCGGGCGGGATGCCGACGCAGGGCCCAGGCGAGATGCCGACGCAGGGCCCAGGCGGGATGCCGACGCAGGGCCCAGGCGGGATGCCGACGCAGGGCCCAGGCGGGATGCCGGTGCAAGCTGCTCCGAACAATGCCGAAGGCGTACCCTCCCATGACGACGCCCTGCGCCGTACCGTGCAGGGGTGGATGGAAATCTGCGGCCCCATCACCGGCGAAGCACTGGCCGCCCGCACCGGCCTTCCCGTCGAATCGGTGGCGCGCGCCCTCACCGCCCTGGAAGTCTCCGGAGTGGTGCTGCAAGGCCGCTTCTCACCCGGCACCGCCGCCGATGCCCCGGTGGAATGGTGTGAGCGCCGGCTCCTGTCGCGTATCCACCGCCTCACCCTGGGCCGGCTGCGGCGCGAGATCCAACCCGTGTCGGGGGCGGACTTCATCCGCTTCCTGCTGCGCTGGCAGCACGTGCAACCGGGCGCGCAGCTTCACGGCCGCGACGGTGTCCACCAGGTCATCCTCCAGCTCCAGGGCATGGAGCTTCCCGCCCCGGCGTGGGAACAGCACGTCCTGCCGGCGCGCATCGCCGCCTACGACGCCGCCGAACTGGAGCACCTGTGCCTCGCGGGCGTGATCACCTGGGGACGGCTGCGGCGCGACACCGGCGCCCCGGAGGACGACCCCTCCGTGGCCAAACTCTGGGACGCGGCGCCCCTGGCGCTCCGGCCGGCCAACGGCAAGGCGCGCCGGACCACCCCTACCCGCTCCGCGCCGCTGGCCTTCGTCATCCGCGAGGACCTGCCACACTTCCTCGACCCGGACGCCCTGGACTGGCGCGGTCTCCAGGGGCTCTCCGCCGCCGCCCACGACGTGGCCGCGTACCTGGAAAACCACGGCGCCTCCTTCCTCGCCGACATCGCCCGGGGAACCGGGCACCTGACGGTCCGCACCGAGCGCGCCCTGTGGGAGCTGGTCACCCGCGGGCAGGTCACCGGAGACGGCATCGCCGGCCTGCGCATGCTGCTCACCCCGGAGCTCAAACGGAAGGAGAACCGGCGCGGCAACCGCAAGGGCGCCGCGGCGCAATCCATGCCCGTGGGCCGCTGGTCCTTGTGGCGCAAGGAAGACCCCGGCGCAGCCGAGGCCGCCACCGAGACGCTGGCTCGTCAACTCCTGCAACGCTACGGCGTCGTCTTCCGGGAACTCCTGTCTCGGGAGACCCGCTGCCCGCCCTGGCGCCTGCTGCTCCAGGCCTACCGCCGCATGGAGGCCCGCGGCGAGATCCGCGGCGGCCGTTTCGTCAACGGCTTCGTGGGCGAGCAGTACGCCCTCCCCGACGCCGTCGAGTCCATGCGCACCGTGCGCCGCCTCCCGGCCGACAAGGAGCCGGTCATCGTGTCCTGCACCGACCCCCTGAACCTCGTCGGCATACTCACCCCCGGCCCGCGTGTCCCCGTGCAGTCGCACCAGTTCATCGCCTACCTGAACGGTGCCCCCGCCGAGACAGGCCCCCTGGGCAACGTGCTGAGCCGCGTGCAGCCGGTCACGGGGTCAGCGGTGGAGTAAGTGTCAAGGTACCGGGGGTACACGCCTTGCTCCCACTGTCACCGCCGGCGGACCTCTGTAATGCTCCTTGCAAAACGTGCTTGAAGCCTACATTCTGGCCTTGATGGGAACCAATTCACACGTCCGCGAGCACAACGCCGACCGTTTGACCGGTGCCGAACGCGCACCGTCCATGGCCAGGAAGTACGTCTGGTGGCAACCACCGGAACGCACCCTGGCGGACCGGCCACTATTCCTGGCGCAGATGATGAACCTCGGCACCGCGGACGACATCCGCTGGCTGCTGTCGCTCGTTTCCACCTCCGAGTTGCGCGACGCGTTGCGCGACGCGCCCATCGGCATCTTCAATCCTCGTTCCTGGCATTTCTGGCATCTCCGCCTTGGTTTGACCCCGCCTCCCGAGTTACCTGTGCGGCGTCTGCCGCGGGAGATCCCGCGGTGACGTTCAAGCCGTTTCTCGACGTTCTTCCCGACGAGCAACGGAAGCTGTGGTCCTCGTTGGCGGACATCCCCGACTCTTTCGTCCTCTACGGCGGCACCGCTCTGGCGCTGAGATTGCGCCACCGTTCCTCGGTCGACTTCGACTTCTTCTCGTCGGACGCCGTCGACTTCGACCTCCTCTTCCGCCTTCCCTTCATGACACGGGCTGACGTGCTCCAAAGGGCGCCTGACACGTTGACCGTTTCTACGACACCCCGCAGTGCAACGAATCCGGTGAAAGTCTCTTTCTTCGGCGGCATCGACACTGGCCGCGTGGGGAATCCGGAGCTAACGGAGGACGGCGTGTTGCGAGTCGCCTCGCTGTTGGACCTCTTCGGGACGAAGCTCAAGGTACTGCTGCAACGTGTCGCGGCCCGCGATTATCTCGATCTGGCGGCTATTCTGCGAGCCGGTGTGCCACTCAAAGAGGGACTCGGCGCGGCGGGAACCCTCTACGGACCGCGGTTTCCTCCAACCGAAGCGGTCAAGGCCCTCTCCTACTTCAACGAAGGCGACGCCACGAACGTGGATCCGGCAACGCAGGCATTCCTTTCGAAGCAGGCCGCCGACTGGGACTTTACGACAGCCGAGATTGTCAAGGTGGCCGACTCTCTGGCTTGAACGGCCGCAACGGACCCAGTTGGAACGAAAGAAGGGGGACGGTGCATGCACACCGCCCCCCTTCTAGTCTCGTTGCGTTCGAGCTCAGTGCTTGGTGGTCGGCCACTTCCCCTCCACCATCGCGTTGAATTCGTCGGTGAAGAAGAACTTCTCCTGGCCGAAGGCGGGGCGCAACTGGTCGAACCAGGTGGCCTCGGGGTCGTAGGCGGCGAAGAAGGGGCGTCCGACCCAGTCGGGGTTGCGTCCCTGGAGGAAGCGGAGGATGAACACCTTCTCGCCGGCGATCTCCTGCACGTCCTGGACCTCCACCTTGCCCGGGGTGGCGCTCATGCTCGGGCCGCGCACGGTGCGGGACAGGCCGGAGACGAACTTGTAGGCGTTCTGGAAGATGTCGCAGCAGCGCTCCAGCGGCACCTCGAAGTAGTTGCGCGCGCCGGTGTCGCGCTCCACGAACATGTAGTAGGGGATCATCCCCAGCCGCACCTCTTCCTCCCACATGCGGATCCACACGTCCGAGGAGTCGTTGATGTGAGCGAGCAGCGGCGCCTGGCAGCGGATCACCGCGCCGGCGTCGCGCAGGCGGCGGATGGCCTCCCGCACCACTTTGGTCTCCAGCTCCTGCCAGTGGTTGAAGTGAGCCATGATGGCCACGTGCTTGCCGGCCTTCACGATCTTCTCCAGCAGGCGCAGCATGTCGTCGGCGTCGTCGTCGCCGACGAAGCGGGCGGGCCAGAAGGTCAGTGACTTGGTGCCGATGCGGATGTCCTGGATGTGGGCGAGCCGCGGGTCTTCCACGAACGGCTCCAGGTACTGGGCGAACACCGCGGTCTTCATGATCATGGGATCGCCGCCCGTCACCAGCAGATCGGTCACGTCGGGATGCGCGGCCAGGTAGTCGTGCAGGCCGTCCGCCTCCTTGGCGACGATCTTCAGGGTGTTGTCACCCACGAACTGGGCCCAGCGGAAGCAGAAGGTGCAGTAGGCATGGCAGGTCTGCCCTTGGCTGGGGAAGAACAGCACGGTCTCGCGGTACTTGTGCTGGAGACCGTTAATCGTCTCGTGCCCGACCTGCGGGATGTTCAGCTCGCGCTGCCCGGCGGGGTGCGGATTGAGCTTCTCGCGGATCTCGTGGGCGCCTTCCTTGATCTCCTTGGCGGAAGCGTCGCGCCGCATGAGGTCGGCCATGCGCGAGAAGTCCACCGCCTCGAGCATGTCCTGCTGCGGGAAGGTCATCTGATAGACGGGGTCGTCGGGCACCCGGTCCCAGTCGATGAGGTTGTCGATCACGTACCGGTTGGAGCGGAAAGGCAGCACGCTGGCCACCACCTGCATGGCGAACCGGTCGTCGGCGGGCAGCTTCTCCAGTTGCGGGATTTCCGGCAGATGCTTGGCCGACAGTGCCTTGTAGCGCTCGGACGGAAAGATCGGCGCCGCGTTGTCCAGGCCTTCTTCGTCGGTTTGGAGAGACATCATGCCCGGGGTGCGCCCAGGGTCGTTGCCGGTCTCTGACACTTCTTTGCTCATGACTACCTCCCAAAGTATTCGTGTCTCTTCTCTAAGACTCTCCTGTCGATACAAGTATACTCCAAAAGGGAAGAATACCACACACAAAACGCGCACAATAGGCATTAGGCGTTCTCCTTTTCAAGAGCCGCCGCCACGGAAAATTCTTGTTGGGCCGGGTTTTCTGCTTTACTGGTATCAGGGACGATTCATCAACGACCGGGTTTGAAAGGAGCAAGCGCACATGGCCACCGACCTCTTCACCACCGCGCGGCAGCGCCTGGAAAACGCCGCCCGCCACGTCGACATCGAGCGCGAGATCATCGAGCAGCTCCGCTATCCCAAGGAAACGCTGGCCGCCACCCTGCTGGTGCGCATGGACGACGGCTCGCGCAAGGGTTTCAAGGCGTGGCGCTGCCGCTACGACGACACCCGCGGTCCCACCAAGGGCGGCATCCGCTTCCATCCCGCGGTGAACGTCGACGAGGTGATGACGCTCGCGTTCTGGATGACCTTCAAGTGCGCGGTGGTGAACCTGCCCTTCGGCGGCGCCAAGGGCGGTGTGTCGGTGGACGTCAAGACTCTGTCCCGGGCGGAGCTGGAGCGGCTGAGCCGCGCCTACGTGCAGGCCTTCGCGCGCTTCATCGGCCCCGAACGCGACATCCCCGCGCCGGACATGTACACCAACGGCATCGTCATGGCGTGGATGGCGGACGAGTACGGCAACATCACCGGCCATCCCAGCCCGGCCATCATCACCGGCAAGCCGGTGGCGCTTGGCGGCTCGCTGGGACGCGACGACGCCACCGGACGGGGCGGCTTCTACGTGCTGCGCGAACTGAGAGACGAGTTGGGCATCAGCCCGGAGAAAACGCGCATCGTCCTCCAGGGGTTCGGCAACGCGTCGTTCCACTGCGCGCGCCTGCTCCACGACGACGGCTACCGGATCGTCGGGCTGTCCGACTCGGGCGCCGCCATCTACGACCCCGACGGCATGGACCCCTACGCGGTCATGGAGCACAAGGATCGCACCCGCAGCCTGGCCGGCGCGCCCACCCGCGGCCGCGCGCGCGAGCTCGACAACGCCGCGCTCCTGGAAGCGGAGTGCGACGTGCTGATCCCGGCGGCGGTGGAGAACCAGATCACCGAGGACAACGCCGCCGCCATCCAGGCGCCGGTGATCCTGGAGCTGGCCAACGGCCCGGTAACGCCGGCGGGCGACGCCATCCTCGACCAGAAGGGCATCATCGTGGTCCCGGACATCCTGGCCAACTCGGGCGGGGTGACGGTCTCCTACTTCGAGTGGGTGCAGAACAAGGCCGGCTACTACTGGCCGGTGGAGGAAGTGCACACGAAGCTCAGGGCCATCATGGACCCCGAGACCCGCGGCATCTGGGAGGTGGCCCGGGACAAGGCCGTGAGCATGCGCACCGCCGCCTACGTCCACGCCCTCGAACGCATCGGCCACGCGGTGGAGGCGCGCGGCACCAAGGCGTTCTTCAACCCGCTGGGCTGAACACCAGACCCTTCCGGCCGTTTCTACCGGCCGTGCAAGATCGTCGAGGAACCCGAGTCCGTGGTTCGACAGATAAGAAGGAGACTCGGCCACTGGCGCGAGTCTTCGAAGACCTTGCCCTCGGACCGCGCCGCGCGGCGCACGGCCTGGATTCGCTCGGCGTGGGGCGGGTGCGTCGAGAGGATCCCGGGAAGCGCGCTTCCGCCCTTCCCCCGCCGCTCTTCCTCTTGCGCCTGCAACCGCACAAAGAACGCTTCGAACCCCCTGGAGTCGATTCCCGCGGCGCCCAGACGTTCCAGCGCATAGCGGTCGGCTTCGCGCTCGGCCTCCCGCGAGTAACCGCTGTCGAGCATCAACTCGCCCAACCCCGCCACCAGAAGGCCTCCGGCCACGTCGCCGATCATCAAGCTCGTCAGCACCCCGAACGCGGCGGAGCGGTACAGCCGCTGGATACCGTGGTCGTGCGCAATGTGGCCGATCTCGTGAGCGACCACGCCCGCCACTTCCTCCGCATCCACGGCGCTTTCGATCAACCCTTTGGTCAACACGATGAAGTTGCCCGGCAGCGCGAAGGCGTTGACCAGCTTCGTATTCAACACCACCGGCCTTAGCGCCGGCGGCGCGGTCATGTCCGCCGTGAGGCGGGCCGTCAGCGCCTCGAGGGCGGCCCGCCCCGGCCTGTCGCTGCAGTAGGGCCGTTGCGTCCCCGCGGACCCGCTTCGGTCAATCTTCACAAGACGCACAAGCTGCGCCAACGTCGCGCCGCCGATGCGTTCCCTGACCGTGTCCGGGGTCACCGCGGCCAGTTGTTCCGACAGGGCGGGCACGACGAAAAGAAGGATGACGGCCATGGAGCCCGCGGCCGCGCCCGCCCACCCCACGATCCTGGCGAGGCCGCGCCAGGACGTCCGCACCCGCTGATAGAGTCGGGGCGACACCGGCCGAAGCGTCTCCAACACGCCCGGGTCATCGACGACCAGCCGCTCGGTGGTGCCTTCCAGACCGAGCCTTATCGGCTCGCCGCCACGCGGCCGCTCCGCGAGGAGGACGCCTTCGGCGGGCCAATGCGCCAGCACGGCTCCGTGCAGCGCGGAAATGACAACTCCCGTATCCGTCACCGCGATGGCCACGGGCCGGGCCTGGGCCGTCAAGCCATCGTAGTAGGTGGCCAGGTAGCGCATGGGATCTCAAAAACCGCCCACGTCCAGGGCGTCGGCGAGCCCTTCCCCATGACCCGGCAGGGCCGCCGTGGATTGCGCCGTCCGCTCCAGGGCTTCGGGCCGCTCCAGCAGCAGCGTCGTGCACGCGAGCTTGAGCAAGGGGACCTCCAGGAACAGCTTCCTGGCAAACCCGTAGAGAAAATAGACGAGGCCGGTCAGGCCGCCGAAGATGATCAGGATCGAGGTCGCATCCGTCCAACCCGTCCGCCTGACGACCATCGTCGCCGTGCCCACCCCCATAACCCACAAGAGCACGAGGGCGCCGACGATACAGACGTAGAACACGGCCTGGAGAACGTACACGGTCCGCGTGGTCAACCTGGAATCCAGCCGGACCTCGCCCACGCGCACCGCGCTCAACAGGTAACGGAACTGGTTCACCCGATACCAGGTCAGCAGGACCAGGCTGAGCGCAAGCAGCCAACCCGCCCGGTAGTCGACCTGGGCCAGTGACCGCCAGACCTCCCCGAGAGCCTCCCTGTCGAGCTTCCCGAGGTAGTCGCTCCAGGCGGCACCCACCAACTCGAAGGCCTCCCGATTCAACGTCACGAACAGGATGCCCGCGACCAGCGCCGGCGTGATCACCACCAGCCACAAAGGGAACAGACGCCCCGCGCCGGCGTCGAAGGAAAATGCGGTGGAACCGAACCGTGCGTGACGTGCGAAGTAGCGCGTCGTGGCCACACGCAGCCACGGGTAGGCCAAACCCAGGGTCGCCAGCGTCACCGCACCGTACAGGAACCAGATGGACGCGTAGACCAACGAAGAACCGTCCAGTCCGAAGCGCACGCCGCGCCACGCCGTGCGCGTCAGCCGGTAGCGCCGCACGCGATAGACCGCCACCTGAACGAGGAATCCGAGCAGGGTATAGTACAGCACCTGCAAGGCCAGCCCCTGGTAGGGGATCCCCTCCGGGAGGAGGAGGGGAAGCAACGAATAGGCGCTCGTGAGCGGGGCGAGGATCACCAGGACGACAAGAAACCCGACGAGCAACTCGGTGCCGCTGCCCAGGTATTCCAGGGGCTCGCCAAGGAGCTTGACGTGCCGCCACACGAACCCGCGCACGCGCGTCTTCGCCCAGAACCGGTAGATTCCGAGGGTAGCCAGAGTCAGCAGCAGGTTCCGGAGCAGCAGCGCCGCCAACTCTCCGCGGCGGCCGTCGAAGGCCACGGCTGCCGCGGCCGGTCCCCGCGCGTTCATTCGACCACCGGCGGCTTCAGCGTCATCTTTCATGCCGGATCCGTCCCGGCCCGTCCCCGTAAGAGCAAGGACCGGGCTCGTTCGACTTTGACAGGTCGTTCCGGGTAAAAACAAGGCCCATGAGCGATCCTCGGGGTCTCGACCATCTGGACGCGCTCGAGGCCGAATCCATTCACATCATGCGCGAGGTGGCCGCCGGTTTCTCCAGGCCGGTCATGCTCTACTCCATCGGCAAGGACAGCTCGGTGCTGGTGCGGCTGGCTCGGAAAGCCTTCCATCCGGCGCCGCCGCCCTTCCCCCTGCTGCACGTCGACACCACCTGGAAGTTCCCGGAGATGTACGCGTTCCGCGAACGCACGGCGCGCGAAACCGGGATGGAACTCATTGTCCACATCAACCAGGAAGGGCTCGCACGGGGCATCAACCCTTTCACCAGCGGGTCGGCGCTCCACACCGACGTGATGAAGACCCAGGCGCTCAAACAGGCGCTCGACAGGCACGGCTTCGACGCGGCGCTGGCCGGCGCGCGCCGGAACGAGGAGATGTCCCGTGCCAAGGAGCGGGTCTTCTCGCTGCGCTCCCGGTCCCACCGCTGGGATCCCAAGAACCAGCGTCCCGAGCTCTGGCGCCTCTACAACACCCATGTCCGTGACGGCGAGTCCATGCGCGTGTTCCCGCTCTCCAACTGGACCGAGCTGGACGTGTGGCACTACATCGAGCGGGAGGACATCCCGGTGGTGCCGCTCTATTTCGCGGCCCCGCGCCCCGTGGTGCGGCGCTCGGGTACGCTGATCATGGTGGCGGACGAGCGCATGAAGCTCGAGCCCGGCGAGGAGCCGGAAGTGAAACGGGTGCGTTTCCGCACGCTCGGGTGCTACCCACTGTCGGGCGCCGTCGAATCCGGTGCCGACACCGTGCCGGCGATTATCCGGGAGTTGCTCTCCGCCACATATTCCGAGCGCCAGGGACGCGTCATCGACCACGACGGCGAAGGCTCCATGGAGCGCAAGAAGCAAGAGGGTTACTTCTGATGTCCGACGACCGGGACACCCTGCGCTTCATCACCTGCGGCAGCGTCGACGACGGCAAGTCGACGTTGATCGGGCGGTTGCTCTACGAATCCCGGCTGGTCTTCCAGGACCAGCTTGCGCGGCTGGAGGCCGACAGCAAGCGCCACGGCACCCAGGGAGACGACCTCGATCTCGCGCTGCTGGTGGACGGCCTTCAGGCGGAACGCGAACAGGGCATCACCATCGACGTCGCCTACCGCATGTTCTCCACCGGCCGGCGCGCGTTCATCGTGGCCGACACTCCGGGGCACGAGCAGTACACGCCCAACATGGCCACCGGTGCCTCCAACGCCGACCTGGCGGTGGTGCTCATCGACGCCCGCAAGGGGGTTCTGCCCCAGACCTGCCGGCACACCACCATCGTCGCGCTCCTGGGAATCCGGCACGTCATCGTGGCCATCAACAAGATGGACCTCGTGGACTGGTCCCGGGAAGTATACGACGGCATCGTCTCGGCCTACGGCGACTTCGCCCGGCGGCTCGACGTCGCTGATCTCCTCTGCATTCCGGTGTCGGCCCTCACGGGCGACAACGTCACCGAGCCGTCGGCCGCCATGGACTGGTACGACGGCCCGACGCTGCTCCAGGCGCTGGAGGAGGCCGACGTTTCCGCGGTGCGCGTGGGTGCCCCCTTCCGCATGCCGGTGCAGTGGGTGAACCGTCCCGACACGGAGTTCCGCGGGTTCGCGGGCACCATCGCCTCCGGGCTCGTGCGCCCGGGCGATGCCGTGCTGGCATGCCCCTCGAACAAATCCTCCACGGTCCAACGCATCGTGGGCCCGGACGGCGACCTCGAGAGCGCCGGAGCCGGCCAGGCCGTGACCCTCACCCTCGCCGACGAAGTCGACGTGAGCCGCGGCGACATCCTCGCCGCGGCCGCCGAAGCGCCGAGCCTCAACGATCAGTTCGCGTGCCACATCGTGTGGATGCACGAGAACCCGATGCTGCCCGAGCGCCCCTACCTGCTGAAGATCGGTACGCGCGTGGTGGGGGCCCAGATCACCGCCATCAAGCACAGGCTGAACGTCCACAGCCTCGAGCATACGGCCGCCAGGACCCTGGACCTCAACGACATCGCCTACTGCAACCTCGGCCTCGACCGGCGGATCGCCTTCGATCCCTACAAGGAGTGCCGCGAGACCGGCGGCTTCATCCTCATCGACCGCTACAGCCACGACACCGTGGGCGCCGGCATGATCGACTTCGGCCTGTGGCGCGGCTCCAACCTGACCCCGCACCAGCTCGCCATCGACAAACCGGCGCGCGCTGCCCAGAAGAACCAGAAGGCGTGCGTGCTATGGCTCACCGGGTTGTCGGGCGCGGGCAAGTCGGCGACGGCCAACGCCGTGGAGCGGCGCCTGCACGCCATGGGACGGCACAGCTACACCCTGGACGGCGACAACCTGCGGCACGGCTTGACCAAGGACCTGGGCTTCACCGCCGCGGACCGGGTGGAGAACGTGCGCCGCATCGCCGAGGTCGCCAGGCTCTTCGTCGACGCGGGGCTGATGGTCCTGGTCTCGGTGATCTCGCCCTTCCGTGACGAGCGCAGGATGGCGCGGGAGATGATGGAGGAGGGCGAGTTCATCGAGATCTTCGTCGACTGCCCCATCGAGGTGTGCGAGCAACGCGACCCCAAGGGGCTCTACCGCAAGGCCCGCGCGGGCCAGATCAGGAACTTCACCGGCGTCGACAGTGCCTACGAGCCGCCGGAGAACCCCGAGATCGTGCTGAAGACCGCCGAGAAGAACGTCGACGAGATCGCGGACGAGGTCATCGACTACCTGACGCGTGCGCTTGACTCGTAAGCCGCTATTGGCTACTAATCGGAACTATTATTAATAAGGAGGAACCTATGGCAAGCATCAACGGCACCAAGAGCCACGAGAACCTGAAGAACGCCTTCGCGGGCGAGTCGCAGGCGAACCGTCGCTATCTCTATTTCGCGCGCCAGGCCGACATCGAGGGTTATCCCGACATGGGCGGACTGTTCCGCGACACCTCCGAGGCGGAGACGGGCCATGCCTTCGGTCACCTGGACTTCCTGAAGGAAGTCGGCGACCCCTGCACCGGCGTTCCCATCGGCACCACCGAGAACAACCTGAAGTCCGCGGTGGAGGGTGAGACCTTCGAATACACGGAGATGTACCCCGGCTTCGCCAAGACCGCGCGCGACGAGGGCCTTGAGGAACTGGCCGAGTGGTTCGAGACCCTGGCCAAGGCCGAGAAGTCCCACGCCGGCCGTTTCAACAAGGGCCTGCAGGCCGTCGCCGGCAAGGACCCCGCGGACGCCGGTTGATCCGCGTTTGATCCGCTAAACCGGAACTTCCCGCCCCGAGCCGCGGCTCTCCGGGACGGGGCGGGAAGCTCCCTCTGCTGGCACAACATTACCGACACGAACATGGAAAAGGTCACCCTCAACGACATCGTCGGCGCCGGCGCCTACGAGCAGAAGCGCGACGCCTTCCGGCGCGAGATCATCGACCTCAAGAAGCACCGGCGGGTGGCCGTGGGCGACAAGGTCTCGCTGGTGTTCGAGAACCGCACCACGGTGATCTTCCAGATCCAGGAGATGCTCCGGGCCGAGAGCATCCGCGACCTGGACAAGATCCGCGAGGAGATCGACGTCTACAACGAGCTCGTTCCGGGGGCCGGAGAGTTGCGCGCGACGCTCTTCCTCGAGATCGAGAACCAGACCAACCTGCGCGGGGAACTGCTCAAGTTCCTCGGCATCGACGAGCGCGTCTTCCTGTGCATGGGCGCCGACCGTTCGGTGCGCGCCAGCTTCGAGGAAGGGCACAGCAAGGAAGACAAGATCAGCGCGGTGCAGTACGTCACCTTCGACCTCACCCCCGATGACGTGGAAGCGCTGCGCGAGGCGGATGCCCGGATCGTGGTGGACCACGAGAACTACCACGCCGAGGCCGTGCTGAGCGAGACTACCAAGGCGGAGTTGCTCCAAGACCTGGGTTAGTATCGAAAAGGACCGGCGGATTGCGTGGCGGCGCAGCCCGCGGGTCGCGGGATCGTTCATGTCCACGAGACATACGCGACAGCTAGAAGTGGTCTGGGACGCCGTGAAGGACCAGACGTCCCATCCCACCGCGGACCAGATCTACGAACGCGTCCGAAAGGACATGCCCCACATCAGCCTCGGCACCGTCTACCGCAACCTCCAGAAACTGGCCGCCGACGGCAAGCTGCAGATCCTCAACATCGACCGGACCCAGCACTTCGATCCCATCCTCGGCAAGCACCCTCATTTCATTTGCGAAAGCTGTGGAAAGGTCTATGATGTCACCCTTGACCGCAGGGACGAAGCGGAGCCGGTGCTTGCGCCGGACACGGGCTTCACGGTGAAATCGCACCAGCTTTCTCTCTACGGTACGTGCGAGATGTGCTCTTGACGTCCGCGGGAAGTTCGCCGCGGGCCACTCGGGAGGGAGCCATGTCAAGACGCGGACTCACCGGTATCGTGCTCGGTCTGGCGGTAATGTTGAGCGCACAGGCCGCGGTCGCCATCTGTAATCCCAACGTGGTCAAGACCCTCGGTGAGGGACCCCACCTAGCCCGTTCCGTCGGCATGCTTGCCGGCGCCACCGTCCCGGGCGACGCGGACATCGGCCTCGGCCAGTACAGCGTCCGCTGGTTCGGCCACTCGAGCTTCGCCATCCGTTCGGGCACCGGCACCCGGGTGGTGGCCGATCCCAACTTCGACGTGACCCCGGGAATCACCGCCGACGCGGTGACCGTGAGCAACGACCATTACACTCACAACAACGTCGAAGCCGTGCGCGGGGAGCCGCTGGTACTGCGCGGCATCACGCTGGACCAGCGCTGGCAGCCGGTGCGCCGTAAGGTCAAGGACATCGTCGTGGTGAACCTCCCCAGCGCCCGCAGCTACGACTTCAGCCGCATCGCCAACTCGATCTTCGTCTTCGAGATGGGCAGTCTGTGCCTCGCCCACCTGGGCAACATCGGCCACCTGCTCACCGAGAAGCAGGTGAAGCTCCTGCGCCGGGTGGACGTCATGATGGTCCCCATCGACGCGCGCAACAACCTGGGCTTCGGCGACCTCGTGAAGGTCATCGAGCAGGTCAAGCCGCCCATCGTGCTGCCGATGCACTACGACAACCCGCACCAGGCCGAATACTTCGCGTCCCACCTCGACGGCCGCTACCCGGT
>JAPOPM010000006.1 GCA_026712905.1 Deltaproteobacteria bacterium | reverse complement strand
TTGGGCGGCGTCATCTTCGAGGGCACTGAATCAGAGCAGATCGCACACGACGCCATCCTGAAGAAGCTCGCGTCCATCTAGCCTCCCGTCCATGGCCCCACGAGTATCCTTCGGTGTAACCCCCATCCAGACCGGGGTCGATTTCCACCACATCCGTGAGGTGGCGCTCCGGGCGGAGGAGCTGGGCTTCGACTCGGTGTGGCTCAACGACCACTTCTTCACCTCCAAACTGTTCCATCCGCTGCCGCCGCCTACCGCCCCCTTCTACGAGTCCTGGGTGACCCTCTCGGCGCTGGCGCCGCTGACCCGGCGCGTCCGTCTCGGCACCCTCTGCTCCAACGTGTCGTTCCGGAACCCGGCGCTGCTGGCGAAGATGGCCGCGTGCCTGGACGTCATCAGCGGCGGACGGCTGGAGCTGGGCATGGGTGCCGGCTGGTTCGAGGAAGAGCACACGGCCTACGGTTTTGCCTTCCCGGGCATGGATCAGCGCGCGGGGCAGTTGACCGAAGCCGTGGCCATCGTCAAACGCATGTGGGCGGAGGAGACCGTCACTTTCCAGGGCAAGCACTTCCGGACCGAGGACGCCTATTGCAGCCCCAAGCCGCTGCAAACGCCCCGCCCGCCCATCACCATCGGCGCCCGCGGATCGCGGACGATGCTGCGGGTGGCGGCACGGTGCGCCGACCGCTGGAACATCCAGACTCCCATCAGCCCGGCGCAGTACCGGCGGAAGCTGGGTTTTCTCGAAAGACACTGCCAAGAGGCGGGGCGCGATCCCGCGGAGATCGGACGCTCGCTGTGGGCCGGCACGATCATCGGCGAGGACCGGGAGGCATACGACCGCGCCGCCGAGGCGCTGGCGCTGCCGCACACCGCCTACCTCGACGCCCGCATCGCGGGGACCCCGGAGGAGTGCATTCAACGTATCATGGGCTTCGTGGAGCTTGGCGTCACGGAATTCATCCATTACTTTACCCACGACGAGCTTCGCAGCGTCGAGCTCTTCGCGACCAAGGTCATACCCGCGTTCAGGTGAGCGCGACGAATCCGCGGAGCCGATCAAGGAAGGAGTAAGACTCGATGGCACAGGAATCAGCAGGGTTACGGAAGGAACCGGACCTTTCGGCGGATGTCGTCATCATCGGATCGGGCGCCACCGGACTGCCCGCCGCCATCGTCGCGGCGGAGGCCGGCGCGTCCGTCCTGGTGGTGGAAACCAACTACGACGTGGGCGGCCACGCCATCCTGAGCGGCGGCAACGTACCGCTGGGGGGCGGCACCAGCATCCAGCGCGAGCACGGCATCGAGGACTCGCCCGACACGGTCTTCGCCGACCTCACCGACTGGTCGGTGGTGCAGGTCAACGGTTCCCCGGACTACCGCTACAGCGACCGGGCGGTGATCCGCGCATTCGCCGACCATTGCGCGGAAACCTATGAGTTCCTGGTGGCCAACGGCGTGAAGTTCAAGGAAGGTCCCCCCGACAGCCGCGGCGCCCACTCCACCGGCAACTCGGCGCACCGGGAAAACCATACCTTCTGGGAGCACGGCGCCAGCCTGGAGAGTCCCAACGCCCGGCCCGGCACCGGGCTGGTGCGCCCCCTGGAGAACAGCGCCCGGGAGAAGGGCGTGAAATTCCTGCTGAACTACAAGATGTCCTCCATCATCCGGGAAGGGGCGTCCGGGCGGGTCCTCGGCATCACCGCCGAGCACACGCCCACCGTCATGCCGGGGAGCACCACGCCGCTCCGGAGCTACCGCTCCGACGGCAACATCGACCGCACCGACCCGGACCTGACCATTCGCGCCCACAAGGCGGTCATCGTCGCCACCGGCGGCAGCACCAGCAACGTGAACTTCCGGCGCATGTTCGACCCCCGGCTCACCGACGTCTACCAGGTCGCCGGCGAGCCCTACACCTACCAGGACGGCAGCGGCGAGATCGCCGCCATGGCCGTGGGTGCGTCCCTGTGGGGCCTGGCCAACCAAGTCCTGGAGAACGGCGACAACATCCGGGTGAAGCGCGCCCTGGGCACGCGCTGGAACTACATGACGTGGGAGCTGGAGAGCCCCATTTTCCCGCTGGTGCGCGCCGCGGGCCTGTCCGTGAAGGACTGGCACGACCTGATCCTGGTGAACCAGGTGGGCGAGCGCTTCTACGACGAGACCCAGGGAGACTACCCCGAGGGCAACAAGCACAAGGACATCGACCCGTACACACCCGGCGACCACCGCAACACCCACATCGAGTACGACCCCCATCACTCCAACTTCTTCAACGCCGCCGTGGCCATGAACGCCGGCTCCAAGGCGCCCGACTACTCGGGCGGACCGGTGTGGGCCATCTTCGACGCGGGCGCGGTGGAACGCGAGGGCTGGAAGGTGACCCCGCCGTACGTCGATCCGGACGGATACTTCTTCAGCGCCGACACCTTGGCGGACCTGGCCGCCGCAATCGAGAACCCCTGGCAGACAGCGCCCATCAGCGGCGCCGCCCTGGAGGCCACGGTGCGGCGCTACAACAGCTTCGTGGACTCCGGCACGGACGACGACTTCGGCAAGCCCTCTCCCAAGTACAAGATCGAGAAGCCGCCCTTCTACGCCGCCTGGGGCACTCCCCTGGTCCACGACAGCCGCGCCGGCCTGCGCATCAACGAGAAAAGCCAGGTGCTCGACATGAACGGCGAGATCATCCCCGGCCTCTACTGCGGCGGCGAGTCCGCCGGCGGCTTCAACCAGCACGGCATGGGCCGCTGCACCGTGCAGGGCCTCATCGCCGGGAGGGAGGCTGCGGCGGAGCGATGAGGCTCGTTGTCGAGCCAAGTTCCGTGGTAACAGTATGGATGTGATAGGGTGAGGCCATGCTCAGCGGGCACCCTTCGATGCCGGGCAGGAAGACGGACCCTCGACGCGTCCCTATACGGCCCCATGGGCGTGGCGAGCATGCAGCGGGTCTCTGATGCGAGCTGCGAGCGACGCGAGGAAGATAGAACGGCTGATGCAGGGCATTGGCCGCTTGGCCAAGGGGCCGGGTCGCGTCTATTTGGTCGGAGGCGCGTGTGCGGTGACGATCGGATGGCGACCGACCACCGTCGATGCGGACCTGAAGCTTGACCCGGAGCGACCCGGACGCGTTCCGGGCGAAGGTGGAAAGTTTTGCGGAGGACATACTCCATGCCAGCACCGGGTGACGGAATTCCTGGGGAGGAGTTGGTGGCGACCGGCGTCGAGGCGCTCGACCGGGGGGAGCTTAGCGTCGAGGCGTTGCTGGTCGCAGTCGGGGCGCCGCGGCTACGGAGGCTGGGGATCTCGGTACCGAACGATGGACGCATACCGCGACACCCGGAACTTGCGCTTTATCGCGCCGTTGGACGGCGCCATCCCGACGACGCACACTCACGGTGTCGGGTCGGAGGAGGCGCCCCGCAGGGCTGGCCTCCGTCCGCCGCTCAAACGGCTCGTACAGTTTTCCCGTAAGCCGCTTTCACAAAGGTGTCTCATGGAGGGTTCAAGGACGGAACCAGTGAGATCAGACGTACAAG
>JAPOPM010000005.1 GCA_026712905.1 Deltaproteobacteria bacterium | reverse complement strand
GTCCCGGAACTCATCCAGGCCATCCATGACTACGTCCGCATCAATAACCAACAGCCCACTCCTTTCATCTGGACCGCTTCGGTCGAAGCCATTATGGAGAAAATCAATCGTTGTAAAGCTATTTATGAGACGGTACACTAGTGTGGTGTCTGGTTAATTCGCATAACAATCTGCGGGTCTTTTTCGCCGTCGGCTGCGTTGCTCTTCCTCGCGTGGTACCCGCCACTGCTCGTCATCGCGCCTTGCCGACAACGAAAAATCCTCCGCATATTATTATGCGAATTAACCAGACACCACACTAGCCGCGGATGTTTGTCAAATCGGGTCGGAATCGGTCCAAGGGAGGAAACGTGTCTTGTGACCGCGCGTTCGCCTGTGTTAGACGGGGGGTCCGGTGAGCGGTCCTGATCTCAAAGGGAGGTGGAGCATGGACGAAACACGCCCCGCGGACCACTGGCGCATAGGCAAGGACAACACGGCGCTGATCGTGGTCGACATGCAGAACATGTGGGTGGACCCCCGCGGCGCCCGCTACCTTCCGTCGTCCGAGGACATCATCCCGAAGCTCCAGGATTTGCTGAAGGCGTGCCGCTCGTCAGAGGTGCCGGTCATCTACCTCTACACCACCAAGCGCAAGGACCTGGCGGACGTGGGCGTGTTCGCCGACCTGAAGCCCGTGACCCACCACACCGACGATCCCTGGACCAACATCGAGGGGGCTCCCGGCGCGGAGCTCCTGGAGAGCGTGAAGCCCGAGGAGGACGAGATCACCATCAAGAAGTTCCGCTACAGCGGCTTCTACGGCACCAACCTGGAAAACGTGCTGCGGCGGCTGGGGCGGGACACCATCGCCATCACCGGGGTCGCCACCAACGTGTGCTGCGACAGCACCGCCCGGGACGGCGCCATGCGCGACTTCAAGGTACTGTTCCTCTCGGACTGCAATGCCTGCTTCTCGGACGAGGAACAGGCGGCGACGCTACAGAACTTCGACAAGCACTTCGGCGTGGTGATGGACTCGGGGACCTTCCTGGAGAGGCTGCAGCGGGCCTGACACGCGGGCGGGACCGCCGCGGAGGAGACAGCACGTGGCCGAGGCTCTCAGACTGTACGCCGGCACCCAGGCGGGCATGGTGATCCTGCGCGGCGTGGGGGATATCTGGACCTCGATGCGGGGGTCGCGAGAGTATCAGAGCTTCTTCCCGGACCAAGTGGTGGACTCGGTCTGGGGCTGCCGCGCCAACCCCGAGGTGGTCTACGCCGGCGTGACCCAGGACGGCCTCTACCGCACGCGCGACCAGGGGCGTAACTGGCGCCGGGTGCTCGATGGCGACATCCGCTGGGTCACCGTGGACCCGGGCGAGGACCGGGTGGTCTATGCCGGCACCGAGCCGGTGATGCTGTTCCGCAGCGAGGACGGCGGGGACTCCTGGGAGGAGCTCGAAGGCCTGCGCGCCCTGCCCCCGGAGGTGCAACACCACTGGTGGTTCCCGTACCCGCCGCACCACGGCCACGTGCGCCACATCTACATCGACCCCGACAACACCGATACCCTCTACCTGGCGCTGGAGCACGGCGGCATCGTGCGCAGCTTCGACCGGGGCGAGACCTGGGAGGACGTGAGCGACGGCATCGAGTATCCGGACGTGCACATGATCGTCCGTTCGCCCGAGAACCCCGCCACCTTCTTCACCGCCACCTCCCGCGGGTTCTTTCGCGGCGACCCGCCAGAGGCCGGCTGGCAGCGTGCCGAGCGGGGCATGGAGAGCGACTACTTCCACGATCTGGTGATGCTGCCGGGGGACCCACCGGCACTGTTCCTGGCGGGCGGGCACGGCTCGCCCCAGTATTGGGACCGCCCCACCGGCGCCGACGGCCGCATCTACCGGAGCGAGGACTCGGGCCGAACCTGGCGGCAGGTGGGCGCCGGCTTGCCGGTGACGCACCCCGGCATGTGCTGGCAACTGGCCCGCGACCCCTATGACGGCAACGCGATCATCGCCGCCTTCGGTGACGTGGCTCGAGGCCACACCGCCGGACCGCCGGGGGAGGGGGACATCTACCGGAGCGGCGACCGGGGTGACACGTGGGAGCGCATCGGACGGCAGAAACGGGGCAGCCAGTTCCTCGGCCTGCCCGCCATCCGCGTGCTCTGGGCGGCGGCGGAGGCCTGACCCGGCATGAGTTCCATCGGCGAAAACGCCTCGCGGGTGGATGGACCGGCGAAGGTCACCGGGGCGGCCCAGTACACGGGCGACCTGGAGTTTCCGGGCCTGTGCCACGTCAAGGTGCTGCGGAGTGTCCATCCCCACGCCCGGCTGGTGTCCGTGGACGCGGGCGCCGCGGAAGCCTTGCCCGGCGTCGTGGCGGTGCTCACCCGCGCGGACCTCTCGGCGGCGAACTCCCACTTCGGACCCGTGGTCAAGGACCAGCCCATCGTGGCGGTGGATCGTGTGCGCTACGCAGGCGAGGTGGTGGCCGCGCTGGCGGCCGAAGAGCCGGATATCGCCGAGGAAGCTCTCGATCTCATCCGGGTGGAATACGAGCCCCTTGAGCCGGTGCTGGATCCGATCGAGGCCATGTCTCCTGCCGCGCCGCGGCTGCACGAGGCTCGCGTGCAGTCCGAGAGCCGTCTCGACAAGGGCCACTACCACTACGAGGACCGGGGCAACGTGCTGACTTCCTACAGCGTCGGGCGCGGTGACGTCGACGAGGGTTTCGCCTCCTCGGACCTGGTGTTCGAGGACACCTATACCACCCCCAAGATCCAGCACGGCCACCTCGAACCCCACGTGGTCACCGCCTCCTGGGACGCGGCGGGCAAGCTCACGGTCCATTCGGCCACGCAGAACCCCTCGTCCATCCGGGTCCAGCTCGCGGAGCTTTTCGAGTTGCCGCAGTCCATGGTGCGGGTGGTGGTGCCGTATGTCGGCGGCGGCTACGGCGGCAAGGTGCACCTGCGGCTCGAACCCCTGGCCGCGGCGTTGGCGCGGAAGGCCGGCCGGCCGGTCCAGTGGAAGCTCACGCGCGAGGAAGTCTTCCTCACCGGCCACTGCCACGCGGCGGCGGTGCGCATCAAGACCGGCGTCAAGCGCGACGGCACGATCCTGGCGCGGCAGGTGGAAGCGGTCTACGACACCGGCGCCTACGCCTTGACCGGTCCCTCGACTTCGCGCAACGGCGGCGAGGTTTCCGGCGGACCCTACCGCATCCCGCATCAGCGCCTGACTTCCTACTGCGTGTACACCAACACCCCGCCCACCGGACCCTACCGGGGCTTCGGCGTGCCCCAGGTGTGCTGGGCCTACGAGGCGCAGATGGACGACATGGCGCGGCGCCTGGAACTGGATCCGCTGGAGATGCGGCTCAGGAACCTGGTGCACGACGGCGACGTGTTCGTCACCGGCGATACCCTGGAAGCGGTGGGGCTGGAGGACTGCCTGCGGGCCGCGGCCGAGGCGGTGGAGTGGCAGGGCGGCGCGGAGCAGGCGTCCCGGGCGGCGGGGCCGCTGGTGCGCGGCAAGGGTCTGGCGGTCATGATCAAGACCACCATGACGCCGTCCCATTCCTCCGCCGGCTTGCGGCTCAACGCCGACGGTTCCGCCACGCTCTTGTCCGGCAGCGTGGATATCGGGCAGGGAGTCCAGACGAGCCTGGCGCAGATGGTGGGCGAGGTGCTGGGAATCCCGCAGGAACGGGTTTCCGTCACCCTCCCCGACACCGACGTGACCCCCTTCGACCAGTCCACCAGCTCCAGCCGCACGGTGTTCAGCATGGGCAACGCCGCCGTCGCGGCGGCCCGCCAGGTCGCCGACCAGCTTCTGGAGATCGGCGCCGGCGAGCTGGAGGCCGATGTGGCGGACCTGGAGCTGCGCGACGGCCACGTGCAGGTGGCGGGCGTCCCGGAACGGCGTCTCGCCTTCGGCGACCTTTTCCGCGCCCGTTTCGGCGGCGCCGTGGGCAGTCTGTTCGGCAACGCCGGCTTCCAGAGCCGCGGCGGCGTCGATCCCGCCACCGGCAAGGGCAAGGCGTCGGCCTTCTTCTTCCTGTCCGCCTGTGCCGCCGAGGTGGAGGTGGACACCGAGACCGGCAAGGTGCGCGTGGTGCGCCTCGCCACCGCGGTGGACGCGGGCAAGGCCATCAATCCACGCCAGTGCCACCTGCAGAACGAAGGCTCCATGCTCATGTCCCTGGGCTCGTCGCTGTTCGAGGAGATGGTCTTCGACAACGGCCAGCCCATCAACTGCACCTTCCTGAGCTACCTGCCCCCGTCCATGCAGGACCACCCCGAGACCTTCACTTCGCTCCTCGTCGAACACCCCCATCCCGACGGCCCCTTCGGCGCCAAGGGCATGGGCGAAGCCGCCCTCGGCCCGGTGGAACCCGCCATCGGCAACGCCGTCGCCAACGCGTTGGGGGGCGTAAGGGTGAAGGATCTGCCGCTCCGGCCGGAGCGGGTGGTGGAGGTGGTGCGGGGGTCAGCGACGTTCTAGTGTCGCGGGACGCGACACTAGTCGCCCACCTCCTTCAGGTACTCGTCGAACCACGCCACGGACAGGTCGAGCAGGTGGCTCAGGTGCGGCTCCTTGTAGATGTCGTGATGGTTGACGTCCGGAATCACCACGTAGTCCTTGGGGTCGGGTGAGCTCTCGTAGAGGTTCAACTGTTCTTCGAGCGGGGTGAGGGTGTCAAGCTCGGCGGAGACATAGAGGGCCGGGCAACCGATTTCGTGGGCGACGGACTCGGGCTTGTACTCGATGATGGCGTCGGCGCACTCCAAGGGCATTTCCACCTCGCCTCTGTCCGGGTTGGCGGCTACGGTTTCCTTCCAGAACTCCCAGCCCTCCGGAGTCGTCTCCATGATGTGGTAGGGGTGGACGCGCCGGGATTGGCCGCTCAGCACCCGCCGGTCGCGGTCGTCGTCGAGTTCCTTCAGGAATGCCTGCCATTCCCATTCGCGGCGCAGGCAACGGAGCCAGCGTTCGCCGTCGCCGACCCCCACGACGCTGACGATGCAGCGGACCCGCTCATCGGCGGCGGCGGCGTAGGCCGCGTGGGCGCCGCCGAAGCTGGTGCCCCAGATGGCGAGGCGGTCGGGGTCCACCTCCGGGCGCACGCCGAGGCAGGTAAGGCCGTTGCGGATGTCCTCGACCTGTTCCAGCGGGATCAGACGATGACGCGGCCCCTCGCTCTCGCCGAAGCCGCGATAGTCGAAACGGAGCGTCACGTATCCTTCGGCGGCCATGCGTTCGGCCACCGCGGGCATGAGCGCGTCCTTGAGGCCGGCGTATCCCTGGCACAGAATGACGCCGGGGTGGCGATGGGACCGCTCGTGGTCGTCGGGAACGGTGATGACCGCGGACAGGCCGTAGCCGGGGCCGCTGAAAAACCGGATCTTCTCTTCCATGGTTCCTCCTGAGCTGAGATTGGGCATGGCGCGGGCCGCGCACGCCCAACCCGCGCCGCGAATCACCGGCGGCCGAGTCGCGGCAGCCAGCGGGTGGCGCCGACGTAGATGTGCTGTGTGCCCATGTTCACTACCACGATTCGGGCCAGATGAAAGGCGATCACCGCGGGGACTCCGATTCCCAGCGCCTGGGCGGTGATGGCCATCTCCGCCAGACCGCCGGGGGAGGTGGAGATGATCATGGTGGCGATGGGGAGGTGGAAGCCCCAGGACAGCGCCGCCGCCAGCACCACCGACGCCGCCAGCACGAAGAACGAGTTGAGCAGGGCGAACGGGATGAACAGCTTGTAGCGCATGAAGAAGGCGCGTTCGTAGCGCGCCCCGAGCACCAGGCCGAACATGAGCTGGGCGAAGTTGGTCATCCACTGGGGCACGGCCGAGAGCGGCACCTCGCTCACCGTGAACGCGGCGCCGAAGAAAATCGGCATGAGGAGGTAGCCGTTGTGAATGTGCAGGCGTTCGGAGGTCTCGCCGAGCACGAAACCGGCGAGGAGCCAGGGCAACAGCACGCCCACGTCCAGGGGCACCGTCGGGCGGTAGTCGCCGGTCTCCAGCGGGATGCCGCCGTAGGTCAGGGCGAAGGGAATCACCAACACGAGGATGGAGACCCGCAGGCTGTGGGCCACCGCCACCGGCGCGATCTGCGCGCCGTAGCGGTGCGCCAGGTTGGCCATGGCCATGGCGCCGCCCGGGATGGACGCGAAGAAGGTCGATCGGGTCTCGACTCCCGAGACCCGGCTCAGGATCACCGCTCCCAGAGCACCGATAAGAAAGGTCGCCAGGGTGGACAGGATGATGGGCAGCCAGTTGGCGGCCAGCGCCACCACCACCGGCGGGGTGAAGTACAGGGAGATTCCCGAGCCGAGCACCACCTGCCCCATCTGTCGCGCGTAGGGCGGCGAGTCCATGGAGACGCCCAGCAGGTTGAGCGCGGCGATGGCCACCATGGGGCCGATCATCCAGGGAATGGGCAGGTCCAGCGAGTCGCACAGGTACCCCGCGGGAATGCCTACCGCCAGGGCGGTGAGGATGGCGGGCAAGCGCGCGCGCAGGTCGGCCACGCTCCGGCGCAACGCGGCCCATGCGCGGGAGCCGAGACTCGAAGACGCCGGGCTCATGGATTCCGGCTTGAGCACGGGAGCACGACGCCGGTCATACGATGTTTCTTTCCTGGAGGGAGCGGATTTCCTCGGGGGCGTAGCCCAGCTCCTTCAGGGTCTCCTCGTTGTGCTCGCCCAGGGTCGGGGGCCGGAGCTTGAGTGTGATGGGGGTGTCCAGCAGGTTCAGGCCGTTGCGCACCAGCTTGAACGGGCCGAACTCGGGATGGTCCACGTCCATGAGCCGGTCCAGGTACTGCACCTGAGGATCCTCGAAGACCTCGGCGAAGTTGTTGAGGGGCGCGCACGGCACGTCCCGGGCGCGCAGCTCCGCGAGCCAGTGCTCGCGCGGCTCCGATTGCACCACCGCGCCGAAGGTCTCGGAGATGAAGTCGTAGTTCTTGGCGCGCGCCGGGCGGTCCTTGGTGCGCTCGTCCGTCTGGAAGTCCGGCCGCCCCATGACCTCGGTGACGCCGATCCAGAACTTCGGCGGATGGGACAGGTGGATGACGAAGGGCTTGCCGTCGCCCGCCACCAGCGCGTAGACGCCCGCGGTCTTGATGCGGCTGCGCATGCTCGGCACCTCGCCGCTGAAGAGGTACTGGGTCATGCTCAGGCCGAGGAAGCAGATGGTGGACTCCAGGAGCGAGGTCTCCACCTTCTGGCCCACGCCGGTGCGCTCGCGCGCGGCCAGCGCCGCGAGCACGCCGTAGCAGCCAAAGATGCCGCCGAGATGGTCGGAGAAGGCCGCCCCGGGGCCGTGGGGCTGCTCGACGTCGGTGAGCACGCTCAACAAGCCACTCAGGGACTGGCCGATGGTGTCGTAGCCGGGCCGCTCCCGGTACGGGCCTTCCTGCCCGAAGGCGGAGATGGAGCAATAGATGATGCGCGGGTTCATCTCCCGCACCACGTCGTAGCCGATGCCCAGCCGGTCCACCACGCCGGGGCGCAGGTTCTCGACGATGACGTCCGCTTCCCTGGCCAGCTTGAGGAACACCTCCCGGCCCTCCGGCGCTTTCATGTCGAGGGTGACGCTCTTCTTGTTGCGGTTGAGCGCGCAGAAGCTCGGGCTGTAGTCCTTGGGCTCCTTGTCCCAGGTGCGGAACGGGTCCCCCTTGCCGGGGGTCTCGATCTTGTACACGTCGGCGCCCAGGTCGGCCAGCAGGAGCGACGCGTAGGGACCGGCGATGTAGTTGGTGACGTCGAGGATCTTGATGCCTTCGAGTGCTGCGGGCATGGACGGCGGCTCCTAGCGGGTGCGGTTGTACTCGTAGTCCTCGCGCTCGGTGGCGCCGGCGCGAAGCTCGGGCTTGAGCGGCGGCCGCGTGGCGTTCACCTGCGCGTGCACGTCCAGGGCGGCCTGATCCACCCAACGCTCGATGATCACCATCTTGTCCGGGTTCACGACGCTGTGGAACACCTCGAACTGCTCGCACCCGGGTTCCTTCATGACTTCCTCACAGCGGCCCCGATAGGCGCCGGCCAGTTCCGCGCCTTTTCCCTCGACGGCGTTGATGGTGACGATGAGTCTAAGAGACATTTCGCTTCCTCCCTGTAGGTGTGCGTGAGCCTGCGACCTCCGCAGGGTTTCCAGTCTGTAGCAGATTAGGCGGTGGCTCGCGAGATCAAACCGGGTCCGGCATCTCGGCCAGCAGCCGTCCGTATCCCGGAATCGGCTGGCGCACGCCCAGGCGCATCTGCGTCTCCCAGCAGCGCGCCGGTGGGGCGTAGACCACGGGCACGCCCAGGTCCGCCTCCAGCGGCTCGATGATGTCGAGGGCTTTCCACGCCGACCCCAGCATGTAGAGGCATTCGCCCCCCGGATTCCGGGCGAACATCGCCGTGAGCTGCCGGCGGAGTTCCGAGCCCGGTACCTTGGGGACGTCGGCGAAAGGCACGTCGATTCCCTCCATGCCCAGCATCTCGAAGCCGGCGTCGGTGAGGTACCGGCGGAACAGGTCGTTCAGGTGCTCGGGGAAGTAACTCGCGCCCACGATGCGCCGCACACCCAGGGTGCGGAACGCGCATACGTGGTTCATTCCCGAGGTGAGCATCGGAACGCCGTAGCGCTCTTCCCAGGAACGGAGGGTGGCGCTCTCTCCCTCGTAGCCCAGGAGCATGAACGGCGGCGCGCCGATGACCCGGATGAGGTCCGGCTTGAGCGCCGCCAGTTCCGCCGCCTTTGCCTCGTAGCCCGGCATGGCCGCCCGGAACTCGTCCTGGGTGCCTTGGGTGAACTCCATGCTCAGGTGCACGAAGCGGACGCTCGGCGGCAGCTTCGGGTCCAGTTCCGTGTCGCCGAGCACGCCGGTCCGGTTGGTGGGCCAGACCGAGCCGACGAGATACTGCCGTTCTGCAGATTCAGTTTCGTTCGCCATCCGTCCTTCTCCGGAAACAGCGGGAAATCCTCATGAATTCAAGCTGATTGCCAGCCCAAGATCCGACCCCTCCGTGCGGTGCCCAGGGCCACGCGCCGACGGCACACGGCGGCTATTTCGCGGTGACGTGGACGCCGCCGAAGGGTTCGGGGCGGTTGCCGTAGAGGAGCAGGCGGCCCGTGCCAACGTTGGTGATCTGGTAGTATTCCTTGGCGTCGAAGAACACCACCTCGCCCTGCTCGGCGATGCGCTCGCCGCCGTGGATGTCTTTCACGCCGGCCTTGCCCTCCACCACGAGAAAGCTCTCCGGCTCGGTGTGGAAGTGCATGTCCGTGTGGTCACCGGGCTTGAAGTGGAGCATCCAGGTGCAGAACTTGTCCGTCCCGTAGAGCCGCGTGAAGCGTTGTTCCTTGTCCGCCTTCTCCGCGAGATTCACGAAATCCATGGGGCGATCCTCCTGTCTTCAACAATGGAGCAAGCGACCCTCCTGCCATTAGCACAAACGGCGAAACGGAAACAGCCGCTCCCGGCGGCGCGCGGTTGCCTTGCCGCCCGACCCCGTGTTACGGGCCGTAGAGAAATTTCTTGAGACAGGAGAACGACCATGCGCGGCGTGATGTTCAACGGCAACCGAGAGTGCGAGATACGTGAGTTCCCGGACCCCCATGCGGGACCCGGCCAGGCTGTGGTGAAGATCCGCGCCTCGGGCATGTGCGGCACCGATCTTCACCGGTACCGTGGTACCGTGGCCATCGACGCCATCACCGGCCACGAGCCTTGCGGCGTCATCGCGGAGTTGGGCGCCGGCGCCCCGGCCGGGCTGGCGGTGGGCGACCGGGTGGTGGTGCACCACTACGAGGGCTGCGGCATCTGCGAGATCTGCTCGATGGGATTCGAGCAGGCTTGTCCCCACGGCCACGTGACCTTCGGCGGCGTGGACGCCCACGGCGCCAACGCGGACTACATCCTGGTGCCGTCACGCTTGCTCATCCATCTCCCCGAGGAACTGTCCTTCGAGGCCGGCGCGGCCATCTCCTGCGGCACCGGCACGGCCTGGAACGGCCTCAAGAAGATCCACATCGCCGGCGGCGACGTGGTGTCGATCTTCGGCCAGGGGCCGGTGGGCCTGAGCGGGACCATGTGTGCGAAGTACATGGGGGCCAAGGTCATCGCCGTCGACGTGGTGCCGGAACGGCTGGAGCTGGCGCGCCGCTACGGCGCGGACCACGTCATCAACGCCAAGGACACCGACCCGGTGGAAGCCATCAAGGAGCTGACCGGCGGCCTGGGGTCCACGGCGGCGCTGGAGACCTCCGGCAACCCGGAATGCCGCAGCCAGATCCTCAAGGCCATGCGCACCTTCGGGCGCTGCTGCTACGTGGGCATGGGCGCGCCTTCCACCATCAACTTCCGCGACGACGTCATCTTCAAGGTGGCCACCATCATCGGCTCGTGGACCTTCAACAAGTCCGAGCTGATCGAGATCTGCCGCTTCATGGTGGAGGAGGACGTCCCGGTGGACGACCTGGTCACGCACCGCTTCGCCCTCGACGACGCCGAGGAAGCGTTCCACGTCTTCGACAGCGCCACCACCGGCAAATGCGTGTTCGTGCTGGATTGAGGGAGTAGCTGCGGATGAAGAAGAAAAGTACCGGCGAGTCCGACCAAGAGGGACATTGGTGGGTCGATGAACATCGGTCCGCGAGACCCGTTCAGTATTTCTCGAAGGAGTACCTGGAGCAGTGCAAGCGGATGAAGCCGGCGGACATCCTCCGGTTTCTGGACGCTTATCGGAGACTGTATTCGCCGACGGTCCGCAAGGAGAGTCGCTCCATCAGCTTGAGAGTGCCGGAGAACCTGCTGGAGGCGTTCAAGGCCAAGGCGAGCCTGCACGACGTACCCTATCAGACTCAGATCAAGCGTTTGATGATGGACTGGGTCACCGGCCAGTCCGCGGGAGCGGATGCTCCGATGCCGGAAAGCTCGCGCCGCCGGGGCACAGCAAGGAAGTCGTAACGCGGTCTCAATGCCGATCGGCGGGAAGCGCCGTCAACCGTCAGGAGGACACGATGCCCATTTGGCAAGAGCTGAGCTGGCCGCGGATCAAGGAATGCGCGGAGAAGGGGTGCGTGGTGATCGTCCCCGTCGGGGTGATCGAGCAGCACGGACATCACCTGCCGCTGGATACCGACGCGTTCATTTCGCAGGAGATCGCGCGGGCGGCCGCCCGGCGGGATCCGGAGATCCTGGTGGGGCCGACGGTGCCTTTCGGCTTCACGCCGAGCAACAAGAACTTTCCCGGCAGCATCAGCCTCACGGCGGCCACCTGGATGGCGCTGATCCGCGAGATCGTGCGCTCGGTGCACCGGCACGGCTTCACCCGCATCGCGCTGCTGAACGGCCACGGCGGTCAGGTGGCGCTGTCGCGGTCGACCGTGGCGGCGCTCCAGGACGAGGAGGGGATCCGCGTCGTGGTGCTGAACTGGTTCGGGTTGGTGGACAAGGACATGGGCCGGTTGTTCCCCGACGAGAAGATGCCCGGCGCCCGCGTGGGCCACGCCGGGGCGGTGGAAACCTCCATGAACCTGCACCTGCGCGAGGAACTGTGTGCGCAGGGCAGCCTGGTGACGCATCTCGGGCCGCAGACGCCGGCGTTCGTCAGCAAGGTGGGCGGCTACGTCCAGACGCCGCGCGAGGATCTGTCGCCGTCGGGCGTGATGGGCGACCCCAATCTCGCCAGCGCCAAAAAGGGCGGCGAACTGTTCGATCTGTGCGTTGAGCGCCTGTGCGAGTTCGCCCGGGAGTATCGGGAAGCGGAGTAGGGAAACTCCACGACCGTTCCTCCTGAGCCCTTCGTCAAGCTCAGGACAGGCGTAGTGCCGCGTCAGCGGCGCGAAGTCGAAGGACGTCCTGATTGAGCCGTCACCCGATGATCGCCCGGGTGGTCTCCACGATGCGTTCGGCGGTGGGCGTCACGTGGTCCTCCAGCGGCGCCGCGAAGGGGATGGGCACGTGGGGGATCGCGACCCGCTTGATGGGGGCCCTCAGGCTGTCGAAGGCCAGGTCGGCCATCAGCGCGGCGATATTCGCGGCCACGCCGCAGTTGTCGTGGCTCTCGTCGGTGACCACCAGCCGGCCGGTCTTCCGCACCGACGCCAACAGGGTGTCGGTGTCCAGCGGCTCCAGTGTCCGCGGGTCCACCACCTCGGCGGAGATGTTGTCCTTAGCCAGGGTCTCGGCGGCCGCCATCGCCCGAGGCACCTGCACGCCCGTGGCCACGATGGTGACGTCGCTGCCTTCCCGGGCCACCGTTGCCTTGCCGAAATCGGTGTCGTGCTCGCCGTCGGGCACCGGGCCGCGCTCGCCCAGCAGCCGCTCGTGGGCCATGAAGATGGTGGGGTCCTGGCTCTTCAGCAACGCGGTCCGCAGCAAACCCTTGGCGTCCGCCGGGGTGGCGGGCATGGCCACCTGCAGGCCCGGGGTGTTCCAGTACCAGGGCTGAGGGCTGCCCGAGTGTTGCACGCCGCCGCCGCCGCGGATGCCGTAGCGCATGAAATAGGTGACCGGAGCGTTCGTCTGGCCGCCGGAGTTGGAGTAGGCGATGGCCGCCTCGTTGTTGATCTGCGGGATCGCCTCGTACGAGAAGGTCGCGGTGCCGATGTCCACCAGCGGCCGCAACCCGGCCATGGCCGCGCCCGCGGCGATGCCGCAGTAGCCCAGCTCGGCGATGGGCGGGGACTTGATGCGTTTGCCGTGCCGCTCGCGCACCGAGCGGAAGCGCTCCGCCGCCGGCCCCGAGCTCACCAGCCCGCCGCCGATGAGCACCACCCGGCGATCCTGCTCCATGGCTTCGGCCAATGCCTCGACCAAAGCCTCTCCCAGGGTCATCTCGCGCGCCATGGCTATTCACCCCTTCCCGCGTATGCGTACCGGACCGCCGCCTCGGGCGGAGGCAGCGGGCTCGTGAGCGCGAACTGTGCCGCGGCGTCCGCTTCGCGCCGCACCTCCTCGTCGACCCGCACCACGGTGTCCCGGTCGCATCCCTCGCTGGCCGCCAGCTCCCGCGCGTAGGCCAGGATGCAGTCGCCCTCGGCGTACCAGGAGCGCACGTTCTCGGGCACCGGGCTGGGGTCCCACGCCCAGTTGATGTCCGTGACCCCGCCCACCAGCGTGGGGTGGGCGCCGTCGTTGCCCGGCCACGGATGGGTGCGCGCCTCGACGAAGAACGGCCCCTCGCCCGCGCGGGTGCGCCGCACCAGTTCCTTCAGCGTGCCGTGCACCTGGCCCACGTCGTCGCCGTTCACGCTGACGGTCTCGAGGTTGAGGGCGCGCGGAATGTTGGGCAGGTCGTCGGCGGCGTGGTCGGCATTGACCCGTCCGGCGCGCCGGTAGTTGTTCTCCATCACGAAGATCAGCGGCAGGTTCCACAACCGCGCGATGTTCATGCTTTCATACGCCACGCCCTCGTCCATGGCGCCGTCGCCGAAGAAGACCACGGTCACGGCGTTGGACTCCAGCACCTGGGCCGCCAGCGCCGCCCCGGAGGCCAGCGCCGTGCTGCCGCCCACGATGGCGGAGGTGTGGAGGATGTTCAGGTCGGGCGCCGCCACGTGGAAGGTGCCGCCGCGTCCCAGGCAGTAGCCGGTCTCGCGTCCGATGACCTCGGCGAGCACCTTGCCGGGGTCGCCGCCCTTGGCGATGACGTGGCCGTGGTTCCGGTGGGTGCTGAAGACATAATCCTCCAGCGCCAGCGCCGAGCATACGCCCACGCCGGTGGCCTCCTGGCCGATGTAGATGTGGAAGTGGCCCCGGATGAGGCCCTCGTGCTCCTCGTTGAACCGGACGACGTGCTCTTCCGCGCGCCGGATCATGAGCATCTTGCGCAGCAGATCGAGCCGCTGATCTCGTGGCATGTCGGGTAGCATGGTTCCCTCCCGCTGGTTCGGAATTCGCCGTGGAATCTACTCCGGTTGGCCGCGGAAGGGAAGCACCGCCAACACCCCGAACCGTCATTCCCGCGACGCGGCCGTGACAAGACTCCGCTCGGACAGGAAATGGCAGGGACCCCTCGGACCGTCATTCCCGCGGAAGCGAAAATCCAGGGGTGGCGGGGCGGGGAAACGCCGCTGTAGTGCCCCGCCACCACCCCTGGATTCGCTAGAATCACAAACGAAGTGCAACACTTTGATAAGGTTCCCGCTTCCGCGGGAATGACGGTCCGGGGGACCCCTGCCTCATCAGCTTTGACACAGCCGCGGAAGCGGCAATCCGGGCGTGGTGTGGTGGGGCAACCAAGTCCGAGGAGAGGGTCGGGCCGCTACAGCCGGAAGAACTCGATGGCATTGCCGGCCACCATGCGCCGGCGCTCGTCGTCGGCGACGCCCTGCATCTGCGAGTCGAGCAGCTCCCGGGAGTGGGGCCAGCGGGTGACCACGTGGGGGAAGTCGCTGCCCCACAGCATACGGTCGACGCCGACGTCGTGGCGCAGGCGCACGCCCACGTGGTCTTCGAAGAAGCCCCAGTAGGCGTGCTCCCGGAGATACTCGCTGGGCAGGCGCTTCAACCGCGGCAGTCCCAACTGGCGTTCGGCCCAGAAGCGGTTGACGGAGTACTCGTGGTCCATCTGCTCGTAGAAGTACGGCAGCCAGCCGGCGTTGTTCTCGGCCCAGTAGATGCGCAGCCTGGGGAATCGGTCGAAGATCCCCGCCACCACCATCTGGCTTGCCTCCACCGAGCCCGAGTGGTACGGGGCCTGGCGGGCGAGGCGCTGGATGAAGTCGGTGGGCGGCCGGTGCTCGGCCGGCGCCTCGCGGGGATAACGGAACAGCGGCGTCTCGCGCGACCCCACCTTGGCGGTGAAGGATGTGTGCACCACCACGGGCACGTCCAGGTCCAGGGCCGCGGCCCAGAAACGGTCGTCCTCCGGCGACGGAAAGCTCCGTCCGCTGGGATAGGTGGCCAGCCAGACGGCCTTGAAGCCGAGGCGTTTGCAGTGCTCCATCTCGGCGACGTCGTCCTCGACGCCGCGGTTGGGCAGGACGCCGACGCCGATGAGGCGCTCGGGGTCCACGGCGCAGTACTCCTCCGCCATGTACTCGTTGAAGTGGTGGATGATGCCGACGAACGCCTCCTGGTCGCGGATGGCTGGGTTGCGCACGTCCAGGGCAAACAGCACCTCGGCGTCGACGCCGTCCTGGTCCTGCTCGCGCAGGCGTTGCTCGGGGCCGCCGCATCCCGGCGTGTTGTCGAAGTCGATGACCGTAGGATCGAACTCTTCCGGTGGGCGCCCGCCGTAGTAGCTGGTGCCGCCGTAGGTGAGCGGCCGCCCCTCCTTCTGCAGCGCGTCGCGGCCGTCGGCCAGCCGGATCCGGCGCGACATCCGCTCCCGGTACGTGGCGGGGACGCGATGGCGCCACAGGTCCGGCGGCGCTTCGAAATGGCTGTCGGCGGAGATGCAGCGATACTCTCGTGCCATGGAATGTCCCCTGAAGCCCTGACGAAGCTCTGATCAATCGCCGCCGGGCGAGATGGGGTCCTTCGACTGCGCGAGGCCCGCCATCTTCATGAGTCCTTCCCGGACAGCGGCCAGTCCAGCCATTCCGCCAGCGCCCGTCCCAGGATCCACTCCTTCTCGTCGTCGGTGAGGTCGAGTTCTTCGGTGAACAGTGTCAGCGCTTGCCGGTAGGGACAGGGCAGGTGGGACAGGTCGGTTCCCCAGAAGACGCGCTTGGGTCCGAAGGCGTCGACCACGCGGCGCACCTGCGGGTGGAGCGACGGATACGGATAGCTCTCCGTGGAATAGCACGGCAGCGCCGACGCCTTCACCACCACGTTGGGCAGGGAGGCGAGCTTGAGCACGCCGTCGATGATGGGTTCCAGCGGCTTTCCCACCAGGCTGTTGTTGAGCCCCATGTGGTCGACGCACAGCCGCAGTCCGGGGTGGCGCGCGGCCACCTCGGCGAGCCGCGGCAGGTGGTGCGGCGCCAGCGCCATGACCGGGACGTCGTAACGCTCGGCCGCGGCCCAGAACCAGTCGATGCTGCCGTCGTCGAGCCAGGCGCGGTAGCGGCCGCGGTGAAAGGTCAGACGGATGCCGAGCATGCCGGGCTGTTCCTTCCACGCGGCCATGCGCTCCCGGCTCTCGGGCGCGTCGAGGGTCAGCCGGCCCATGACCGCGAAGCGGTCCGGATGGAGGCGGGCGGCCTCCATCGAGGTGTCGTTGCGGTCCGCCTCCCAGGTGGGCGGCACCAGCACCGCGCGCTGCACCCCGGCCGCGTCCATCTCGCGCAGCAGCTCCTCGTGGCCGATGGGTTCCGGGCGGTGCGGTTTGGCCGCGTCCACCCGGTCCCAGGGTTTGGCGGGCGTTTCCGGGGCCCAGATGTGGACCTGTGAGTCGATGATCTGCATGACGGGCGACTCTCTGCCGATGGCGGGCGGATAACCCTTACGGTGCCGCCTGCGCTTCGGCGTCCCGGTAGGTCCACTGGAAGTCGCGGTTCCGGTACACCTCGTCGGGCATCAGGCTGGTCAGCCCGCGCTTGTCCAGCTCGCCCTCGAAGCGCTCGCGGATCTGCGAATCCTCGTCGGCGTATTCGATCTGGTCCTTGGCGCGGTCCTCGACCTTCTCGGCGTGGCCGCGGAACTGCCGCGGCGGATGCAGCGCCAGGTAACGCGCCGGCGTGCCGCCGGCGTTGAAGTGCTGGTGGAACCACTTGCCCGGCGGCACGAACATGCTGGCTTCGTGCCACGGCGCCACCACCTTCTGCTTGCCCTCCTCCCAGAGGATGGAGTAGCCCTCACCCGCGGGGATGACGATGACGCGGCCCGGACCGTGGCGATGCGCCTTCTTGTAGGTGCGGGAAGGGAACACCGACATGTGACAGGACATCTCGGAGTAAGGGAAGGTCATGAGCACGCTGTGACCCCCCGCGCCCCGGCGGGTGCTGCGGTTGAGCTTGTTCCAGGAGCCCATGTCCGGGAAGAAGTTGCCGTACCAGAAGATGCCGCTGCGGCCGCCCCAGGTGCGCGTGGGATCGCCGTCGCGCACGAGCTTGGCCTCGGAGTAGAGCTGGCCGCCGTCGGCCAGGTGGTCCTCGCCCTCGTATTGGTTGTCGAAGAAGAACTCGGGATCGGTGTTGAGCGACAGGGCCAGCGGCAGATAGCTGTAGCGCAGGAGCCGCACCGGCTGGTCGCCGCGCATGTTGCTCAGGGTGTGGTGGTAGTTGTGCGGGATCTGGAACAGGCTCCGGGGCTGCCATTCGAAGCTGGTCCTGGAGCCGTTGTCGCCCATCCACACCGTGGTGACGCCGTGGCCCTGGAGCACGTAGACCAGCTCGTCAAGACCGAACTTGAGCGGCGGCAGCGTCTCTCCCGGAGGGATCTCCTGCACCATGGCGGAGGTGACCCCCTCCTGGCCCACGAGCTGGATGAAGGCGCTCTCGCAGCCGCGCCGCTCCCACCAACCCAGCTCCACCGTGCGCAGGTCTTCGATGAAGTAGCCCCGGTGAATCGGCACTCCCGCGGAGGCCATCCAGTCGTCGTAGGTGTATTCCTTGACCTCAAGCTCGGGAGGAACGGAATCGTCGGAACTCGTGTCGATATCAACCTGCGCCATCAATCGGTTCTCCTTGGGTTCTGTTTTCGGGGCGCCGCGGGCGCTATTGCGCCGCGGCCACCTCTTCGAACGTGGGTTCGGGCATGCCGTCCTTCCAGGTGGGATCGCGCAACTCCAGCCGGTTGCCGCTCGGGTCCGCGAAGTAAAGCTCGCGGCCCGGGAAGTACCCGCCCTTGCGGTAGTAGAGCTCCATCACGTTCACGTTCTCTTCCTTGAAAATCTTGCACGCCTCGTTCAGGGTCTCCGGGCTGACGGTGAAGGAGTGGTGCACGCGGTCGTCCTCCGGCTTGTCCGGCAGCTCCCTGCGCTCGCACAGCAGGATGTTGTGGTCGCCCACGTTGAAGCACGCCATGACGTTGTTGGCGAGCCGCCCCAGAGACTTGAGTCCCAGCAGGTCGCCGTAGAACTTCTCCGCCTCGCCCAGGTCGTTGACGGGAATGGACCAATGCGTAACGCCTTCGATCTTGAGCATGTGCCTGTCTCCTTCCATTCGCGGGTTGCCTGCCCCAACGAGGGACGGGCTCACGTCAACCTACCTGACCTTCCGCTGTCTGTTCAAGAGATTGCCTTTTGCCTACATTGTACCTACAGGTGGAAACGTGACAGGTGGAAACATGAGAGATAGCTACGACTTCTCCAAGGCGAAGCGCAATCCATATGCGAAGCACCTGAAGAAACAGATCACGCTCCGGCTGGACCAGGACACCCTTGCCTATTTCAAGGCGCTTGCGGCGCAGAACGGAGTGCCGTACCAGACCTTGATCAATCTGTACCTGCGTGACTGCGCGACCAGCGGAAGGAAGCTCGTCTTCCGTTGATCGGAGGTCGCCGACTCCTCATCCCTTCGGATACCCGAGCCGGCCCAGGTCCTCCCTGATTTCGTCCAATATGACCGGGTCGTCGATGGTGGCGGGGGCGTTGTAGGGGGTGCCGTCCGCCATGCTCCGCACCGTGCCGCGCAAAATCTTGCCGGAGCGTGTCTTGGGCAGGCGTTTCACCATCAGGGCCTGCTTGAAATCGGCCACCGGTCCGATCTGCTCGCGCACGAGGCTCACGAGTTCGGGCACCAGGGCTTCCTCGGTGGTCTCCACCCCCGCCTTGACCACGATCAGTCCGAGGGGCACTTGTCCCTTGAGGGCGTCACCCACCCCCAGCACGGCGCATTCGGCCACCGCCGGGTGGGAGGCCAGCACCTCTTCCATGGCGCCGGTGGAGAGCCGGTGTCCGGCGACGTTGATGACGTCGTCGATGCGCCCCATGATCCACAGGTAGCCGTCCTCGTCACAATAACCCCCATCGGAAGTGACGTAGTAGCCGGGATGCTGCTCGAGGTAGGCCTTGCGGTAGCCTTCCTCGTTGTTCCACAGGGTGGGCAGACAGCCCGGCGGCAGCGGCAGCTTCACCGTGATGCTGCCCATCTCGCCGGCCGGAAGGTCGTTCCCCGCGTCGTCGAGCACGCGGACGTCGTATCCCGGCACGGCCCGGGTGGGTGAGCCGGGCTTCACGGGCAACGCCTCGATGCCCATGCAGTTGGCCGCGATGGGCCAGCCGGTCTCGGTCTGCCACCAGTGGTCGATGACCGGCACGCGCAGGAGGTCCCGGGCCCACACCAGCGTGTCGGGGTCGCAGCGCTCGCCGGCGAGGAACAGGGTCCGGAAACGGCTCAGGTTGTACTCCCGGACGTAAGTGCCGTCGGGATCCTCTTTCTTGATGGCGCGGAAGGCGGTGGGCGCGGTGAACAGCGCGCGCACGTCGTGCTGGCTGATGACCCGCCAGAAAGCGCCGGGATCGGGCGTGCCCACGGGCTTGCCTTCGTAGAGGACGCTGGTGCAGCCTTTCAGCAGCGGCGCGTAGACGATGTAGGAATGGCCCACCACCCAGCCCACGTCGGAGGCGGCCCAGTACACCTCGCCGGCGTCCACGCCGTAGACGTTCTTCATGCTCCACTTGAGCGCCACCGCGTGGCCGCCGTTGTCGCGCACGATGCCCTTGGGCTGCCCGGTGGTGCCGGAGGTGTAGAGGATGTACAGCGGGTCGGTGGCGGCCACGGAGACGCACGGCGCCGGCTCGGCGGCGGCCACCGCCTCGTTCCAGTCCACGTCGCGGCCGGCGGTCATGGCGGCCTCCGCCTGGGGCCGCTGCAGCACCAGGCAGGCGCCGGGCTTGTGCTCCGCCAGGCGGATGGCCTCGTCCAGCAGCGGCTTGTACTCCACGACGCGGTTGACCTCGATGCCGCAGCTCGCGCTCACGATGACCTTGGGCTGGGCGTCGTCGATGCGGGTGGCGAGTTCGTTGGCGGCGAAGCCGCCGAAGACCACCGAGTGCACGGCGCCGAGGCGCGCGCACGCCAGCATGGCCACCACCGCCTCGGGGACCATGGGCATGTAGATGATCACCCGGTCGCCCGCGTCCACGCCGTGGTTGCGCAGCGCTCCCGCGAAGGTCGCCACCGTGTCCCGAAGCTCGGCGTAGGTGAAGACCCTCTCGCTGTCCGTCACCGGGCTGTCGTAGATCAATGCCGGGCGGGCGCCGTTCCCCTGCTCCACGTGCACGTCCAGGGCGTTGTAGCAGGTGTTGAGGGCGCCGCCGGTGAACCACCGGTAAAAGGGCGGCCGCGAGTCGTCGAACACCCGGTCCCAGTGCCGGTCCCAGTGGATGTCCTCGGCGGCCTCGGCCCAGAAACTCTCCGGGTCCTTCAGGGCCCGTTGGTAAGTATCGGTGTAGCCGTTGTGGTTCATGCGCGTCTCCCCAAGCGTTTTCCGGTGGTTCCTGCATAACCGGGCGGCCCTCGGCCTGCAAACACAAACACCGTCCGCGGGTGCGCGGCCGGTGGAGACACGGCTCCACAGGTGGCTTTGACAGTGCCCCCTGACTTGGTCTACGTACCAAGTGGACCGGAACCCTTGCGGATCTCTTCGGCGGGCGCATCGGAGCGGGCACCAGCTCCACGGACCTCACATGAGCTACAAGACCATCCATCACAAGGCCGACGTGCTGGTCATCGGCGGCGGCGCGGCCGGCGCCATGGCGGCGATCCGCGCGCGCGAAGAGGGCTCGGACGTGCTGCTGGTGGACAAGTCCGTGTTCGGCCGCAGCGGCTGCGCGGCGCTGGCCTCCGGGGCGTACATCACGTACATGCCCGGCGACGACCTCCAGTTCCACCTCTCCGGCCGCGGCGTCCTCACCAACCAGACCAAGGCCATCGAGGCGATTCACGCCACCTACGACGTGCTCAAGATCCTCGACGGCTGGGGCGTCAAGTTCGTCAAGGAGAACGGCGAGTTCTGGCGCGGCAAGGGCGGCTCCGGCGCGGCCGCCAGCGGCGGGCTGGCGGCGGGCCTGGTGGGCGGCGGCACGGCGATGATGAAGGTGGTGCGCGGCGTGGCCCTGCGCGCCGGCGTGCGCGTGCTCGACCGGGTCTCGGTGACGGACCTCCTGACCTCGGACGGGCGCCACCCCACCGGCGGCCACGTCGTGGGCGCCCTCGGGATCTCCGGGCGCGAGCGCGAGGTCCACGTGTGCGAGGCCAAGTCCGTGGTGATGTGCGCGGGCGGCTTCAACTTCGGCTACAAGAGGCCGGGACAGTGGTTCGCGGGCATGCCCCTCAACATCACCAGCGACGGCGTCGCCATGCAGCTCCGGGCGGGCGCGGTGATGGGCAACATGGCGTGCGGCAGCAAGTACCTGCAGACCATGGAGTTCATGTGCGCCCCGGGCATCGAGCATTTCACCACCATGGGCACCAGCTACTTCAACCGGCTGGGCGTGGACGTGATGAAGCGTTTCACCGAGTCCGAGGCCGAGTTCACCCGGCGGCTGTCGCTGGGACACGCGGTGGCGCTGGAGATGCTGGAAGGCAACGGCCCGGTGTACCTGGACTGCACCAAGCTCCCGCCCGAGAACATCCGCCTCCTGTACGAGGTCATCCCCATCATCATGAACACGTTCGAGGCCGCGGGTTACGAGATCAGCAAGGAGCGCATCCCCTACCTGCCGGTGCTGGCCGCCACTTACGGGTCGAGCCACGGCGGCGGCGCGGTGGTGGACGACCAGTGCGCGACATCGCTGCCTGGCCTGTTCGCCGCCGGCGCCAGCAGCGACGGCATGAACATCTCGCCCAACCTCAATCTCTCCTGGTGCATGGTGCTGGGCTGGTGGGCCGGGCTCCACGCCGCCGACTACGCCAGGAACGCGGCAACGACGGGCGTGGTGGCGCCGCAGGTGGAGACGCTTTCCACCGGCGTCACCCAGTACCTCAAGCCCGCGGGCACCGCCTTCGACGAGGTCCACGGCCGGGCCGCGGACCTGCTGCACGAACTGGGCGTGATCCTGAGCGACGAGAAGATCTCGCGGGTGCGGCAGGGGCTCATGGATATCCTGGACACCTACGACAACGTCATGGCCAGGGACCCCCACGATCTCGTCAAGGTCGTGGGGCTGCGGAACTCCATCGAGGCGCTGACGGCGGTGCTGGACTACCTGCTGCACCGGCAGGAGAGCCGCGGTTCGGTGATCAACAGCGACCATCCCGAGACCGACAACCAGAAGTGGCTGGTCCTGAGCAAGTCCATCATCGAGAACGGCGCGCTCAAGATCTGGGACGAGCCCATCCCTCACGACGAGTTCTACGTGCACTACCGGCCGCGCTCCGGCAAGGCCATGCATCCCTTCTTCAAGATCGCCGGGCAGATGGTGGAGGGGGAAACCAACGATGGCTGACGAGCAGCATCTGCCGAAGGTCGAAATCTGGAAGGAAGTCTGCACCTCGTGCGGGGCGTGTGACGACGCCTGCCCGACGGACGTGATCCGCATGGGCGAGGACGGCTTTCCCTTCGCCAAGTACGAGGAAGACTGCCAGGGCTGTTTCATCTGCGAATGGGACTGTCCCGTGGGCGCCATCAGGATTCGCGTCGCGCGCTGGTACGAGGCGTCCCGCCTCCCATGAGTATCGCCTGGGCTCTGGTCGCTTCGCTGGGGTTCGCGGTCTCCCACATCCTGATCCGCCGGGGGTTGGCTCAATCCAATCCGCTGGCCGGGTTCGCCATTTCCATTGCCATCTCCTTCCTGACCCTCTGGTCCATGGTGGCCGCCACACTGCCGCTGGCCGTCTTCTGGACCCACGCCATCTGGTACTTCGCCGTGGGCGGCCTGTTCGCCTCGGGCCTCGGACGCTGGCTGGTGTACGTCTCCATCGACCGGCTCGGGGTGGCGCGTTCCATCCCGGTGGTGAGCACCACGCCGATGTTCGCCTCGATCCTGGCCGTGCTCATCGTCGGCGAGCACTGGACCCTGGGGGCTTTCTTCGGCACCGTGCTGATCATCTGCGGCGTCATCGTCATCTCCCGCACCCACGAGCAGAAGGGGGAGTTCCGCCGGCTCGACTTCATCTTCCCTCTTCTCGGAGCACTGTCGTTTTCGTTCTCGGCCAGCGTGCGCAAACTGGGCTTCTTCGTCGCCAACCTGCCGCTCATGGCGTCGTGCGTGAACGCCACCACCGGGCTGGCCCTGGCGGTGGCGATGATCTACGCGCAGGGCGGGCCGCGCAAGGTCCTGCCCATGTCCCGCTCGGTGTTCGCGTGGTTCGTGGCCGCGGGCATCTGCAACACTACGGGAATGCTGGCCAACTTCTACGCCCTCTCCAGCGGCGACATCGTCATCGTCGAGCCGCTGATCAGCACCAACCCGGTGTTGACCGTCGTCCTCACCGCCATCTTCCTGCGCGACGTGGAGACCGTGAACATACGCGTGTGCCTCGGCGTCGCCCTCACTTTCGTCGGCACCATGCTGCTGGTCTACACGAGAGGGCACGGGGGGTAGGGAGGGACCGTTCGGCCACGTCACTCTCCATGTCCGGGTCGTCATTCCCGCGGAACAGGCTGTGTCAACACTTTGCTCGGACACGAAATGGCACCACCACGCCCCGAACCGTCATTCCCGCGGAAGCGGGAATCCAGGGGTGGTGGAGGGGTGCTACAGCGACGTTCCCCCGCCTCACCCCTCCTGGATTCCCGCTTCCGCGGGAATGACGGTTCGGGGCGTGGTTGCCTCTTCCGGATGGAGTATTGACACAGCCTGTTCCGCGGGAATGACGTATTGGTAACGTCTCCGTCTTCCATGTCCTTTCCCGCACGGCTCCGTTAGAATGGCGTCGTGCGCACGGGACTGGAAAGACTGCTCGGCGATCCGCGCCGCTGGCTCGGCGACGCGCGGGTCGGGCTCGTGGCCAACCCCACCGCGGTGGACCGCCGGCTCGCCCACGCCGTCGACCTGTTGCACGGTCACCCGGACGTGGACCTGCGCTGCTTGTTCGGTCCCGAGCACGGGCTGCGGGGCTCGGCCCAGGACATGGTGGGGGTGGCCCACGACACCGACCCGGCCACGGGCCTGCCGGCGGTGAGCCTCTACGGCGCCACCTTCGAGTCGCTGTCGCCCACGCCGCAACAACTCGCGGACCTCGACGTCCTCCTCTTCGACATCCAGGATGTCGGCGCGCGCTACTACACGTACGCCGTCACCATGGCCCTGTGCATGCGCGCGGCTCGATCTTCCGGGGTCAAGGTCGTGGTGCTGGACCGTCCCAACCCCATCGGCGGCGAGGCGGTGGAGGGGGGCGGCCTGGACGCGGGGCTGGAGAACTTCTGCGGCCTCTACCCGGTGCCCCAGCGCCACGGCATGACCCTGGGCGAGCTGGCCCGGCTCTACAACGACGCCTTCGGCATCGGCTGTGAATTGGCGGTGGCGGCGTGCGAGGGCTGGCGCCGGAGCGTTTACTACGACGAGTGCGGCCTGCCCTGGGTCATGCCGTCGCCCAACATGCCCACCCCGGACACGGCGCTGGTCTATCCGGGCATGTGCCTGCTGGAGGGCACCAACCTGTCCGAGGGCCGTGGCACTACGCGTCCCTTCGAGCTTTTCGGCGCGCCGTTCATCGAGGCGGAGGCGCTGGCCGCCGAGTTGCGGCGCCAGGAACTGCCCGGGGTGTTGTTCCGCCCCTGCGTCATCGAGCCGGCGTTCCACAAGTTTCGCGGCGAGCGCTGCGGCGCGCTGCAGTTGCACGTCGCCGACCGCCGCGCCTTCTTGCCCTACCGCACCGGCCTGGCCGTGCTGATAGCCGTGCGCAAGCTCTGGCCGGAATCGTTCGCCTGGCGCACCGAGCCCTACGAGTTCCGCGCCGACGTTCCCGCCATCGACCTCTTGACCGGACGGCCCGCGGTCAGGCAAGCCATTGACGGTGGCGCCGCGCTCGACGATGTGGTGCGCATCGCCAGCGGCGGCACGGAGGTCTACGACGCCGGCCGCGACAAGGCTTTGCTTTACGAATGAAACAGTTCCGCCCGCCGCGGGCGCCATTGCCGCGAGCAGGTGGAAGGAACATCCAGGAGGACAACATGGCGGATCAGGAAGTCGCAGTGGTGGTGGGAGGCGGGCCGGGACTCAGTTCCTCGCTCGTGCGGCTGTTCACGCGGGAAGGCATGAAGGCGGCCATCGCCGCGCGCAACCCGGACAAGCTCCAGGCCCTCGCGGAGAGCACCGGCTGCCGCGCCTACGGGTGCGACGCGGTGGTGCCCGAACAGGTGAACGATCTCTTCGCGCGGGTGGCGCAGGACCTGGGTGAGCCCAACGTGGTGGTGTACAACGCCAGCGGGCGCGTGCGCGGACCCCTGACCGAGTTGGATCCGCCCGCGGTCCGGGACGCCATCATGGTCACCTGCTACGGCGGTTTTCTCGTAGGGCAGGCCGCGGCCGCCAGTATGCTGCGGACGGGCGGCGGCACCATCCTGTTCACCGGCGCCTCGGCCAGCGTGAAGGGGTACGCCAACTCCGCGTCCTTCGCCATGGGCAAGTTCGGCCTCACCGGGCTGGCCCAGAGCATGGCGCGGGAGCTTCAGCCGCAGAACATCCACGTGGCCCAGATCGTCATCGACGGCGGCATCGACTCGTCCCGGCGGGATGCCGCGCGCGGTCCGGACACATGGCTCAGCCCCGACAGCATCGCCGAGACCTACCTCCAGCTTCACCGCCAGCACAGGAGCGCGTGGGCGTCGCACATCGAACTGCGCCCTTGGGTGGAGAAGTTCTGAGGGACTCGGAAGCGCCGGGATCGGACACGGCTCGGGCTAAAGAATCGTACGACGACGCCGATCTTCATGTATGGAATGGAACGGCGGCATCTCTGGTTGACGGCTCGGAACGCGGCGACTCTTCTCGGGAAAGAGGAGGGCGTGGTCCTGCCGTCCGTCCTCATGTTGATCGCGGTGCTGGCGGTGGTGAGCGCCACGAGCATGAACGCGTCCTTGACCGACCTCCGCATTACCGACGCCTACTACAAGAGCGTCGCCGTGTTCCACATCGCCGAGGCCGGGCTCACGCACGGCCGGCACGAGTTGTCGGACGAAGACGGCGCTCTTGATTTCATCGACATCCTGGCGCCCACGGCGATATTCGCCGGGCGCGGGTTCCACGACGGCAGCTACACCGTGATCGCTACGCCCGTGGCCGGGAGCGTACCGCCCCGCCTGCGCCTGCGGTCCTCGGCCTGTTTCCCGGCGGCGCATCCGTGTCCGCGCGGGCATGCCAGGGCGGCGGTGGAAGCCCTGCTCGAACACGACCCGGCTGGCGTCACGCCGCGCCAACGCGTGCGGCTGGTGGCGTGGCGCGCCATCGATTAGTGTCGTGTCCGGTTAATTCGCAGCATAATCTGCGGGTCTTTTCCGCCGTCGGCTGCGTTGCGTCACCCCCGGGCCTTGATCCGGGGTCTTCCTCGCGTGGTGCCCCCCACCGGGGCGACCGCAGGTCGCCCCTACAAGCCATCGCGACTTGCCGACGAAGTCATCGGACACCGAACGAGTGCCGTCCCTGCACTGCTTGTCTTGGTGAGTCACAATGCCGGACTGATAGCCGCGTCTCCCGCGGCTGCCCATCGGGTCCCGGCGCTTGCAGTATGATCTCGCACGGGGTGATGGCCTTGACGTGGTAGGAGTGGCCACCGAGCCGGGAGCCGCGCCCCACCACGTGGATGTCGCCCTCGGCGTCCTTCACCAGCGCTGCCGCGTGGAGGGGCCCCCAGACGATTCCGGTTGCCCGCAGGCGGGGTTGTGGAACGGGTTCCGGCGACGGGGTCGGTTCCGGGTCCGCCGCCGGCAGCGGTTGCGCCACCGGCGGCGGGGTGCGGTACGGCTCGAACGGGTCGCGCGACAAGGGCGCGGCGGTGACCACGGCGGATGGCGACGGCGGCGCCGGAGTTCCGCGGCCTGCCGCTTCCCGAGCCGTCCTTGTCTCATCCCCGCCCTCGTCGTCGGCATCCCGCTCAAGGGGCCGGAGCGTCACCAACTCCATGGCGATGCGCAGCGTGGCGGCGTCGCCGTTGCCCGGGAGCGCGGCGATGGCGAGCTTTCGGGCATCCGCCAACGTGCCGGGCGCCGCGGATTCGAGGAAGCGCAACAGGTCGTGGTACGTCCCCGCGAACTCCAATTCCAGCGGGACCTCGGTAAGGAACTCTCCGGCGACGGCGGCGCCGGGTTGGAACCGTACCATCTCCAGGCCCGCCGCGGCCGCCCGGGCGGTGACGCTCTCCAGCGGGTCGACGGGTTCGTCCGCGTGCGGGAGACGGGAACGCAGCGCCCCGCGGAGCGCGGCGAGATCCTCGCGCAATCGAGGCAATTGATCCGCCTGACGGCGCAGCCGGGTCTGTTCGAGGCGGGCGATCTCCAGGCCGGCTTCGACCCGGTCGATGCTGCCGGACTGGGGCCGGTACAGGAGGGCGTAATCCAGGGCGGCCAGCGCGAGGCTCGCCCCGAGGATGCACGCCGCCCATTGCGCGGCGGAACGTTCGAGCAGGAGGTCCAGGTAGTATTGCATGAGCCTTCAAACCGGCACACGTCATTCCCCGGGCGACGCCGGATCGGACAGGGGGGTGGTGCGCGCGCGGATCACGAAGCGCCGGACATCCTCGTCTCCGGACGCCTTGCCGGCCTCCACGAGCTGCCGTTCGGCGAAGTCGCCGGGAAGGTCGCGCAGGAACCGGGTGATGGACGCGTCGTCGGTGGCCTGGCCTTCCAGCACGGTGGTGCCATCGGACGCGGCGTAGCGCGTCAGCCACAGGGTCGGCGGCGCGGCGGCCGAGAGGCCGCGCAGGGCTTTCGTGGGTTGCCCGCGGCCCTCCAGCCAGCCGGTGACGGCCGCGTTCTTGCGCCGTTGCTCCTCGATACGTTTTTCCAGCGCACCGGCGGCCTTGGCCTCCCGGCGTAGTGCCGTGGCCGTTGTGCGCGATGCCGCCAGGTTGGCCTCCAGGCCGGACCGGTGGCGGCACTGCGCGACGTTGACGGCGCCGAGTGCCGTCCCGGTCAACAGGAGCGAGGCGGCCAAGGCGAAAATGCGGCGGCGTTTGCGTTGCAGCGCCCGCGTCTCGCGGGTGCACAAGAGGTTGATGCGTGGCTTCACGGGACGGTGTCCTCTTCTTCGCGGCCCTTCTATTCGTCGGGGTCTCTGGCGGCGAGGCCCGCGACCACGGCGAAGGCCGGTCCGGCGGGCTCGCCCGCGGTCACCGTGATGCCGGTGAAGAAGGGACCGCAGACGCGGACCTCGGCGTCCAGTGCACGGGCGAGACTCGTACCGAGACCGGGCAGCACCGCGCTGCCGCCGCTCAGAGCGACGCGACGCGGCGCCGTCTCGTGGCCCAAGGGGCCGAACAGGTTGACGCCGCGGCTGATTCGGGCGGCAAGGGAATCACATGGGGAGTCGAGCCAATCGCCAACGGCCACGTCATTCGAGCCGCCGCGCTTGATCGTTTCGGCCTCGTCCCGCGAGACGCTCAGGTTCTCGGCGAGGCTTTCCGTCAACTGCTCGCCGCCCACCGGCAGGTCCGTTGCGTAGCCGGGCCCGTCCGGCGCCGGGAGGTGGATCGTGGTGGAACGGGCGCCCACGTGGATCCAGGCCGACGGCGTATCGCCGTCGAGCGAGAGGTCGTCGCACAAGCGGCCGAGAGCGAAATGGTCCACGTCCACGATGACGGGCGTCAGCCCCGCGGCTTCCAGGAGTTGGACGTGCCTTTCGACCAGGGCCTTCCGGGCCGCCACCAAGAGCACGTCCAGCCCGCTGCCGTCCTCTGAAGGACCGAGGACGTGGTAGTCGAGGTTGACGTTGCCCAAGTCCTCGGGAACCGCGTCCATGGCCTCGAACTCGATGACTTCGTCCAGCCTCTCTCTGCTTTGGGCGGGAAGCTCCAGCCGCTTGATGATGACGCCCCGGCCGGGGATCGCGGCCACGACCGGGGGTCGGGCCCCGTCGCCCGGGGCCGCGAAAGTACGGATCGCCCGCGCGAGGACCGCCGTTTCGCGCACGACCCCGTTCTCCACCGCGCCAGGCGGCACCGGCAGCGCACCGGCGCGCACGACCTCGGACTTGCCGCCCCTGTCCGCAACCTCGGCGATCTTGATGGCGCTGGAACCCACGTCCACCGCGAACCAGCGCCGTCGCCGTTTGAACGCATGCAGCAATGAAGCGATCCGTTTCATGTCCGTTTCAGTGAGCAAAACCGGGGCCACTCCCGGGGGTGGCGCGCCCGGGAGTGGTCGCTGGTGCCCGTAGGTCGTGCGAAGTTTCGCGCTGTCGCGACGTTACGGGCAGTTGCCCGACGCCCCGCCAACCACGGAAGGTCCGGGCGGCGGCGTTGAACCCGTCGTGCTCAGGCACCGGAGGCGGCTGGCCGTCATCCCGTTGGCAGCAAACGGCATCCCGGCGACGGTGCCTGGCTGTGTCAAAACGCCGTCTGGCCACGACCCCGGAGGCGCCACCCCGAAGAGTCATTTGTATGTTGAGAGAACCTCTCAGATCGGCCAATTTGAGGGGTAGGCATGCGGGGCGCGTCGTACGTCATAGGGTGAGCACCCTAGGGGTTCTGCACCGGGCGGGAGTAGGACACCCCGCATGCCAGTTGTCGCTCCGAACAGATACCGGGGGTCAG
>JAPOPM010000004.1 GCA_026712905.1 Deltaproteobacteria bacterium | reverse complement strand
TCCGTGATCCGCAGGCAGTGCCAGGGGCAGCACCGATGGCTCTGGCATCGTGCCGCCTCCACCGCCACAGCCAGCCAAGGTCAACGCTGTCAACACGCACAGCACATGGGTTGAAAACTTGATGGTGGTGAGATTTCGGAGATACATGGACGCCTCCTCCCCAAACCCGTGAAGAGCGTCGAGCTTTCTTCAACTCTCTTTCGAGCTTGGCCCGCGTGAAGTTGCCGGATCGTAGCCTGACCGCCCGTCCCGTTGGACTGCACCCGCTCAAAGCGGGCCCGCTCAAGGTCAAGGGCAGCGACGAAAGCCTCGAGGACACGAACCGGATTGTCCGCGCCCACCCAGTCGTCTACGGCATCCGGCAGAAGCAGCAACTGCGAACGATCATCGGCTGAAATGTATGCCACATCCCATCATGCCAAACCCGCCCCTTCCCGTTGATGGGACGGGCGAGTTTTCACACGGTCTGAAGTGGTCATGGAAAACCCTCAACTCATCGAAACGTCGATGTCAGCAGGAGAAGCGGGTGATGCTCCGTTGGGTTAGCCTGAATCCCAACAACCTCCAGATCAACCGCCGCACTTCAAGCGCTGCCCGTCAAAATGACTTTCGCAATCCTGTACCTGTGCATTGAAAATCCTTCGACAGCTTTCGAAGGTTGGCGCGAAACGCTCGATTTGCGGCAACAGCTCCTCGTCAAGAACGCGACGACATTGCGTACGTCTGTTGTTGATCATCGTGCGGCACATGTTCTGGTCTGCTCTCGTAGCGATTGAGAAGTGTTCTCCGATCGGGCTGCCAACAGTCTCCTGCAAGGTTAACAAAAAATCGCCAGGAGCCGGTGTACATTCGAATGTAAACCCATCTATGTAAACATCCTGAGGCGGATTCGCCTGTATGTAATCTTCGACGGTTTGACAGCAACTACACTTCACCGCGTCAGCCCCCACTGCGCCAGGGCAATAAGCTGTTCTGCAAATCTCAAGTGTCGTTGTGCCAATTTGCGCCAAGTTGTCATAGAGTCGCTGGAGACTGTTTCCTAGTGTGGCGAGACAAGATTGGACATCGGACGGCGGTTCTCCAATCCTGAATGGGGGTTCAACCACGGCGCTCGCTTCCTCGACAACTATCCGGAGAGCGAAATCCGCTGACATGCCGTTCTCGTTGGTCGCGGTAAGCGTAATGACATGTTCGCCCAACTTCGCTCCCAAAGGCACTCTGATAGTCCAGTCGGGGCCGTTCCGTGCGACGCCAAGGCCTGACGGAAGTGAAGCGGGTACGAAGGTGAGCCGGCCGCCTTCCGAATCCTCGATGTGGTCCGTTAGTCTGATCATGACCTCGCCGCCCTGTTCCACGGAAACCGACAAAGGCGGGCCGCCTTCGATTAACCGGGGACCGGCCACATCTCCAACGATCACCCGGAACGTAAACTCCCGTGAGCCTTCGGCGTCAGGGAACCATGCCGACACCTTGAGGGAAAACTCGCCCTCCAATTCGGACGGCGGCTCCACCACCAGAGAGGTATTGGATTCTATCCTCGCCGAGAGGTCCGAGATGCTTGGCTGTGTTCCGGGGTCGTTCACGTCAAGCTGAAAGCGAATCGGCAGATGGTTCCCGATATTCTCCGGAGGTCCGATGATCTCTGTGAGGCCTATCGATGTTCTCTTGCCAGGCTCCGCCCGGACGGTCAGGCTTTGTCCCGGCAGCACTATGGGCAGCGCCACCACGTTTACCTTCGCAGTGACGACCACGGACGTTTCGGGATTGGCCACAACCCGACCGTCTGGTAACTCGTACGTATCCGCTGCTTCTACAGTGAATTCGTAGATGCCCAAATCCGTGCCCTGCGGGGCCGAGATCGTAAGGCGGCCGGAGCCGGGAGAAGAGCCCACATCAACCGAGAGGTCACCCGGGATGTCACGGATGGTGAAGAGCAACTCCTCTGTCGATCCCTCGAAGTAGTCCGCGAGATTGACTGCTTTGCTCACACCACCTGGCTCCACAATTGCCAAGCAGCGGCAATCCCCGGCGAACTGAGCATCTGGTTTGATTCTCACCCTCGTCGTCGGTCCAGCGGCGCTGTGGTGCAACGCAATATCCCAAGCGGACGGTAGTCGCACTAGTGCCTTTAGCGCTGCTAAAAAGAGGTCCTTGGAGAGCACCACCTTGATGAAAATAAACGTTTCCCTCAACACTGTATACTCTATCTCTGCCTCGCTTGCGGTCTCCGCAACGGCAAGAACATTCCCGTTGCTGTCCAGCAACGAGACCTCGACGCCCGCAAGCTCCGCATCGAGCGTGACGGTGATCGTACCCGGCTCGGCCACCCACAGACGGAGATAGTCCACGTCATCTGGAGAATCGATATACCCCTTGATGGTCTCCTCGAAAGCGACCTCGGTGGCGCCTGCGAGCGCATCGGAATGGTCGGGCGGAAGTGCGGTCCCGTCATTGACGGTTACCGTGAAGCTCTGCGTCACCGACAGGCCGCCGGGGTCCCGCGCCGTCAATGTGATCCTCGCAGTCCCCAAGGCCAGTGCACGTATGACCAAGGTTAGCTCAGGAGCCTTGAAGTCAACACGGGCAACGCTCCCGTCGTATGACGTCGCACGGTACTCCAGCCGGTCGTTGTCGGGATCCGAGAAATAGTTGTGGATGGGTGCCGATTCCCATTGAACCGTTCTGCCGGCCTCGAGGGTCAGGGTGATGTCCTCCAAGCGTCGCTCGATCACGGGCGCGCGGTCTGCACCCGGCGGCGTGATCACCACCTCATCGCGGGGATTGCTCGAGGATTCGCCGCTACCTCCGCCACAGGACGACAGCGACAGAGATGCCACCCCGGCCAACAGAACCAGGAAGGTCAGCCATGCAAGACTCCTCCGACCCATCACGCTCCTCGGTTCAAGGGTAGTGTCTCTCGTCCCCGAGACCCTCAGCCAACCAGCGATACCGTGGCGCCCAAGCTACGGTTCGCCTGGATATCGTCGTTCCGCAGCAACCGGATCGAAACCCTGCCGCTCGTGGCTCCCTTGGCGATAGTCATCTCAATCGGCTCGTCCACGTAGTCCTCGCCGGGCACGGCAGGACTCTCCCCACTACCGGGCACAAGCCGCACCTCGACCCGAATGTCTTCCGGAGCCGCGACCGGCAGCGACACCTCCAGTTGAACCGCCTCGCCGCTCCCAACAGTGTTCTGCAGAAACCTCACTTCTGCATTGTCCACCAACGAGGCCACGCTTTGCCGTTTGGCAACCTTGATTGCGCCGATATACTCGGTCGGCCGCCACAAGTCGCTTGCCGTAGGCGGAGCACCGCCGGCCGCCACGCCCAGCCCTTCCCACGGCGGACGCTCTGAGGTTCCGCCGAACGGCACGCGAAGCGCCACTCGAAAGTTCGTCGCCCCCTCGCCCCCACCGATGCCGTCGTAGCCGGCACCCAGCCTAACCCAAGTTTAACATAGGTAAATGAAAGTCATTATAATTCGGGGGGTTAGCGGGTCGATTTTTTTCTTCTGGCACTACATTCTGGTGTCTTAACGATAATACTGAGAGTTCAGACGGTCAACTTTTTGATGCCGC
>JAPOPM010000003.1 GCA_026712905.1 Deltaproteobacteria bacterium | reverse complement strand
TGGGGGGGGGACAGGGTGGGGGGCGGGTGGGGGCGCGGGGGGGGGGGGGGCCCCACACCACCCCGGGGGGCCCCCCCCCCCCCCCCATCTGGTGGGGGGGGGAGGGGGGAGTCCAATGTTGCAACCAAATCCGAGGCGAGTGGGCCGACGCACAATCCCCGAATCGTCATTCCCCCGGGACAGGCTGTGTCAAAACACGACTTTCCAGCGACGAACGACCAATCCCTCATTCCCGCGAAACAGGCCGTGCAACAATGCCTTCTGAGAGGGGCAACAACCCCCGAATCGTCATTCCCGCGGAAGCGGGAATCCATGGGTGGAGAGGGGGGTGAAACGAGCCTTGGTTCGGATTGCTGGGCTTTGGTCCGAGTTGTCTTCTTTCAGGCCCAGTAGGTGGTGCGGTCTACGGGGATGGCGTCGAGGATGTCGCGCGGGAGGTAGTCCTCTACGCGGATGCGTGCGAGGGCTTCGTCGGGGCACTTGGAGACGGGGGAGAAGGGGCGGTCGAGAGGGCGAGTGGCGTCGACGATCATGGCGGAGGTGCGGATGCCTTCGTCCATGGAGGGGTCGATCAGGGGGCCGCGCATCATGTCGGTGATGAGGGAGACCTGGCGGTGCGGCTGGACGCGGGTGGCGAGGGCCCAGAGAATCTCCGTGGGGTTGTAGACGTCGATGTCGTCGTCGAAGATGAACACGTGCTTGCACTGGTCGAAGCTCAGCGCGGCGGCGGCGGCCCGGCCTGGGTCTCCCTCGGACATCTTCTTCATGGCGATGAACACGTTCATGAGCGCGTGGCGGCCGTTCTTGCACACCGCGGTGACGCCGGGCACGGCTTCGCGGCAGCGCCGCACGTAGGCGCCCTCGCGGGCGAGGTCCATCCAGGGCTTGTCGCCGTCGGGCGTGATCACCGACTGGTGGATGGCGTCGCGCCGGCGGGTGATGGCGCGTACCTCCAGGAAGGCGGCCTGCCGGTAGCCTTGGGGACCGACGTAGCCGTGCACCTCGCCGAAGGGACCCTCCACCACGCGCTTGCCCGGGATCAGCGCGCCTTCGATGACGATCTCGGCATCCGCCGGCACCATCAGGCGTTCGCCGAAGGTCTCGGACGGTGTCAGGCGCAACGGCTCCTGCAGGTAGCCGCCGATGATGTCGAGCTCGTCGGCGTCGAACGGGCCGCGGTAGCAGGCGCCGATATTGAACGCCGGGTGGTGGCCGGTCACCGCCGCCACCGGGCACTCTTGTCCGTTTTCCTCGTAGTCCCGGAAGATGCGCCACAGGTGTTGGAGGGAAAGGTAGAAGCCGGTGTGGTTGCGGTCTTTCACCTCCATGCGGTGGTAGGAGACGTTGTACACGCCCGAGCGGCGGTCGATCCCGAGGCTCGGCATGTCGATGTAGGGGCCGCCGTCCAGGGCATGGTGGCGCATCACCGGCAGCTCGAAGAGGTCTACTTGCGCGCCGCGTTGAACCACTTCCTTGACCGGCGCCTCGGACGGTTCCACCACCACCGGTGCAATGGGGTTGGCTTCCCGGCGCAGGCACTCCAGGGCCAGCTCCGCTCGCGTGGTTTCCGGCGGCACCCCCAGGGCGGTCTGGAACTTGCCCATGGAGACTTCGCAGTTCATTGCGAGGCGGATTTCGGAAGGTTGTTCATGGAGGTTCTGCGGACCCTCGAACAGCAGCACCGGGAATTGCTTGCGCTCGGCCAACTGGGCGATGAGGGCGGAGACGTCGTGACGCGCGGGGTTCACGGGTCGGGTGACGTGCACGAGTTCCCCGGGGCGCTGATGTCTCAGGTCGTCCAGGAAGGTGCGCAGGCTTTTGGGCATGGGTGTTCGCGGGAATGGCGCCGTGCAGCCGAGGTCGCCAGCGGTCTCAGTACAGGATGTCGCCGCCGTCCACCACCAGGGTCTGGCCGGTGACGAAGTCGCTGTCCGAGGCGGCGAGGTAGAGGACGGTGCCGGTGAGGTCGTCGGGGGTCTGGCGGCGCTGAACGGAGCGGGCGCTCACGCGGCTGGCGGACAGTTCCGGGGGCAGGCTCTGGCCTTCGTGTTCCACCAGGCCGGGGGCGATGGCGTTGACGCCGATGCCGTAGGCGCCCATCTCCCGCGCCATGGAACGGGTCATGCCGATGAGCGCGGACTTGGACGCGACGTAGTGCAGGAAGTTGGGCGTGCCGGCCATCACCGTGTTGGAGGAGATGTTGATGATGCGGCCGCCACCCTGGTCGCGCATGTGCGGGAACACGGCCTTGGCGCACAGGAACACGCCCTTGATGTTCACCGCCGTGACCCGGTCCCATTCCTCCGCCGAAATCTCGTGGAACGGCCGCCGCTGGATGCTGACGTAGATGGCGGCGTTGTTCACCAGCACGTCAATGCGTCCGAAGGCGTCCATGGCGGTCTTGGCCATGCGCTGGGTGTCGTCCTCCCGCGAGACGTCCACCTCGACGTGCACGGCCTCGCCGCCGGCATCGCGTATGGCCTGCGCGGCCGCCGAGCCGTCGAGCACGTCGGCCACCACCACGCGCGCGCCTTCCGCGGCCAGCGTCCGCGCATACACCGCGCCGATGTTGCGCGCCCCACCGGTTACGATGGCGACCTTGTTATCGAGTCGTCCCATGTCCTACCTGCATTCGTGAAGTTCTCAGCACGCCCCAAACCGTCATTCTCGCCAGACCCCCCGGATCGTCATTCCCGCGAAAGCGGGAATCCAGGGGCGGTGGTGGGGCACTACAGCGGCGTTCCCCGCTTCGCCATCCCTGGATTCCCGCTTTCGCGGGAATGACGGCGAAAGGGTGCGGCTAGCCCGCCGCGCTGGCTGCCGCCGCCGCGCGCTCGTTCATTTCCTGTAGCTGCCGGCGCAGGTCCAGCGGCTCCCACCAGAGATTCAGACCCAGGTCCCGGGCGATGGTCTGGGCGGCGTTGTATCCGGGCGCCCCGGTGATGTTGCCGCCGGGATGACAGGAGCTGCCGCACAGGTAGAGCCCGGAGACGGGGGTGCGGTAGTGGCCCCAGCCGGGGAAGGGGCGGTTTTCCAGCGCCTGGTCTCCGGTGTATTCGCCCACCATCCAGTCGCCCTCGTACATGTTGCGGTCGTGGCGTTCGATGTCGAGTGGCGTGGTGGAGTCGCGCGACAGGATGTTGTCATCGGTGAGGTTGGGCGCGTATTGGCGCCACACGGCGAGTTGCCGGTCGAACCACTCGCTCCGGACCTTGTCCCAGTTCAGTGGATTGCCCCACAGGTTGTACGGCGAGAGCTGCCACATGAACGCGGTGGCCTTGCCCGGCGGCGCCTGGCTGGGGTCGTGGTACGAGGGGGTGGCGCCGTTCATGAAGGGCTTGCGCGGCAACTGTCCGGAGCGGCAGTCGTCGAACAGGTTCCGCAGTTCTTCGTAGGTCTCCAGCCCGACGATGTGCATGAAGCTCTCGCCCACCTCGGGATGCTCGTCCTCGGTGATGTAGCGGGGCCGCTCGTTCAGAGCCAGGTTCGTGGCGAAGATCGGCGTGGTCTTGGAGAACTTGAAGGCCGCCGCCTTGGCGCTGAACTCCGTGTCGAGATTCTCCGCTCCCACGAGCTTGATGAAGGTCTCCACCGGGTTCACGTTGGAAGCGACGAAGCGCTTGACGTGTACCACCGTGCCGTCTTCCAGCACCACTCCGGTGGCGTGCCCGCCGTCCACCAGGATGCGCTCGACGCCCACGGCCTCGATGTAGTCCACGCCGTTGTGCGACAGCATGTGCGCCAGGTTGTCGCCGAGTGCGTGGGAGGTGCCGCGGCAGAGCTGCGGGTTGACCCCCCAGGCGATCATGGCCGGCACCAGGTACCCGGTGTTGGGCGCGTCCAGCTCGTAGCCGCGCATCACCGCCAGGAAGCCGATGAAGGCGCGCACGCGGGTGTTCTCGAAATGCTCCAGGATGAACTGCTCGGGCGTGGTGTCGAAGTAACGCAGGTACTCCCGCCCCTCCGGCAGTCCTTCCAGGAGCGTCCGTTTCTCGCCAATGGGGATGGGCGGGCAGTAGGTCTCCGGGAACACGATGTTCTTCACCACCGGCTGCCAGCGGCTCCAGATGTCCCGGAAGCTCGCCGCGTCCCTGGCGGAGTACTGCTCGATGGTGGCGATGGTGCGCTCCACGTCGGCGAACCAGCCCAGGTAGGTGCGGTCGAGGAAGTGCTGCACCACGCCCGGGTCGGGCTTGTAATAGTGGATGCCCATGTTCTCCATTTCCAGGTCCTGGAACCACGGCAGCATCATCAGCCCGCGGTGGAACACCGAGTGGATGTTGTGCCAGAACCCCGGATAGTTGCGGTCCTCGTGAGAATCCAGCCCGCCGCCCACCTCCATGTTCTTCTCGATGACGAGGATTTTCTGCCCGGACTTCCCCAGGTAGCCGGCGCAGATCATGCCATTGTGGCCCGCGCCGATCACCACCCCGTCGTAGTGCATTACCTTCGCCATGGTTCACCCGCCTTCGTGGTTGTTTCAGGCCCCGAGGCCCAGGTCCTCACGCAGCACGCTCCAGGCGGCACGCCCGGAACCGGCGATGACCGCGTCCGCCGGGTGCGTGGCCGCGCCCACCTGGTAGAGGCCCTCGATGGGGGTGCGGTACTGCGCCAGTTGCGGGATGGGACGGTTCCGGCCCATCTGGTCCGGGGTCTTCCGGGCCACCCATACCGAGCCCCGGCGCATGTTCTGCCAGCGTCCGGCCAGGTAGCAGGGGTCCATGGGGACCTTCATCACGATGTTGTCGTCGGTGAGGTTGGTGGCGACATCGCGCAGGGCCGACAGCACCCGCTCCATGAATCCGTGCTTGAGCCGGACCCAGTCCTCGGGCTGATGGCCCTTGAGCTGGTATGGGACCGGCATGAACACCGACGCCGTATGCTTCGCCGGGGGCGCCTGCAGCGCGTCGAACCACGTGGGGCAGGTGATGTGCAGACAGGGGTGCTCGGGGAACTCGCCGGCGCGGATCTCGCGCCACATGGCCTGGAGGTCCTCGACCGAACGCGGGCCGTAGTTGACGTTCATGGCCTGACCCACGAACGCGTCGGCGGCCTCGTGCACGGCGAAGCGCAAGGGCGCCTTGAGCGCCAGGTGCACCTGGAAGTAGGAGAACTCGTCGGGCTCGATGGCGCGCACGGCCTGTGCCAAGCCGCCGTCCAGGTGCTCCTCGCCCACCATGTCGATCAAGGTGCCGTAGGGGTCCACGTTGGACACCACCGCGCGCCGCGCCTTCCATTCGCGTCCGTCGCGCAGCCGCACGCCCACCGCGCGTCCGCCCTCCACCAGGATCTTGTCCACGTGGTGCAGCGCACGAATCTGGCCGCCGTGCATCACGTAGGCGCGTTGCAGCACCTGGGCGATGGAATGGGAGCCGCCGCGGGCAAGCTGCGGCCGCTCGTCACCGGCGATGAGGGCCAGCACCTCGCGCCCGCCGCCCTCGTAGTCCAGCGCCCAGCCGCGCGGAATGGCCATCTGCGACAGCACCAGGGTGCGCACGGCCTCGCTCTCGAAAAGATGTTGCACGGCCTCCGCGGCGCTCATGCCCGCGATCCGCAGGAAGTCGGAGCCCGCGGGGTCGGCCGCGATGCGCTCATCCAGCGCGCCCGGATCCCCAGGCGGGGCATAGTACGACGGGATGACGATGTCCCGGACGATGCCGCGAAACCGCTGGTGCGCGTCCTTCCAGGCGGCCCGGTCCGCCGCGGAGTGATGCGCCAGCGACGCCAGGGTGCCGTCCAGGTCCTGGTGGTGTGAGACCGAAGCGCCGCCGGGCAGCAGCAGCGTGCTGATGACCGGCGGGGTCACGAACTCGGCGTGGTGCCCGTTCTCCCAGTCGAGCTCAGCCCACACCGGCGAGACCTCCCGGTTGTCCTGGAAGTAGGCCAGGCTGTTGTGCCAGTAGCCGGGCAGGGTGATCTCTTCGGAGAAGAGCCGCCCGCCGTTCTCCAAGCGGCTCTCGCAGATGACGGTCTCCAGGCCCGCCATGCCCAGGTAGGTGCCCAGCGCGAAGTTGTTCTGCCCCGCCCCGATGAGGATGACGTCCCAGTTTTCATCTACGGCCATGATCTCCCCGTGGTCAGCCCAGCTTGGCCGCCGCCTGCTCCAGGGCCCGGCGCACGAACACGGCTGTCAAGTCGCGCTTGTAGTCGGAGGAGCCGCGCACGTCCTCGATGGGGTCGGACGCATCCGCGGCAGCCGCGCCGGCCTCCTCGATCCGCGCCGGTGTGAGGTCCCGGCCGCGCAGCACGTCCTCGGCGGCGTGGGCGCGGAAGATGGTGGGCCCCACGGAGTTGAGGGCGATGCGTACGTCGTCGCAACGGTTGCCGGCGCCGGTCAGGGTCACGGCCACGCCCACGGTGGCGAAGTCCTCTTCGCTGCGCGGGGTGAATTTGATGTGGGACCATGCCGGTCCGGCGGGCGGCGGCACGTGGATCGAGGTGAGGATCTCGTCGGGCTCCAGCGCGGTCTCGTAGTAGTCCACGAAGAAGTCCTCCACCGACACGGTGCGCTCGCCGCGGCTGCCGCGCAGCGTCACCTCGGCGTCCAGGGCGATGAAGCTCGCGCCGGGATCGGTCATGGGATCGCCGTGGCTCAGGTTCCCGCCCACGGTGGCCATGAGGCGGATGCGCGGCTGCGCCACCTTGTAGAAAGTCTCCCGGAGCAGAGGATAGTGCTCGCGCACCTCCGGACACAGTTCGAGGTCCCGATGCTTCACGCCGGCGCCGATGCGCAGGCCGTCGGCCGCGTCGTAGGTGATGCCGGCGAGTCCCGGCACGTTCTCCAGATCGATGACGTAGCCGGGGCTCAGAAGCCCCATGCGCAGCCACATCACCAAGGCGGTGCCGCCGGCCAGCAGCTTGGCGTCGCCCTCGTGTTCCTGAAGCAGTGCGCAGGCCTCGTCGAGGCTCGTGGGCGCGAGGTATTCAAACTTGGCACGCATGTGTTCAGCTCCCGTTCTTCTTCTTTTCCTGCAAGGCGCGCAGCACCTTCTCCGCGGTGATGGGGAGGGTCCGGATGCGCACGCCGACGGCGTCGTAGATGGCGTTGCTGATGATGGCCGCCACCGGGTCCATGCCCAACTCGCCCAATCCCTTGGCGCCGAAGGGGCCGGTGGGCTCGTAGGAGTCGGCGAACTCGTGCACCAGGTCGGGCATGTCGCGCATGGACGCCAGCCGGTAATCGCTGAAGTTGGGGTTGATGGGCCGGCCTTCCTCCATGCGGATGCCCTCGATGAGCGCGTAGCCCAGCCCCTGGGCGATGGAGCCTTCCACCTGTCCCTCGGCGCCGATGGGATAGATCACCGTGCCGCAATCCGACGCCACCGCGTACTGGATCACCTTGACGTGGCCCGTGTCCGGGTCCACCTCCACCTCCGCCGCCTGGCAGCCGAAGTTGTAGGCCCCCGATTCGTTGCCGAAGCGCAGGGCGTCCTGGCTCACCGAGTCCGCGTCGAAGCTGCCCGACGCCACCACCGGCGCGCCGCCGCGGCGGAACTGCCGGCCGCGCACCACGTCGGCCACGCTGATGGAGCGCTGTTCCGCGCCCTGGACGAAGATGTAGCCGTCCCGCGACACCAGGTCGGAGGGGTCGCACTCGAGCATTTCGGCGGCGGTCTCGTGCAGGATCTCCTTGACCGCGGTGGCGGCGTTCTTCACCGCGTTGCCGGCCACGTAGGTGAGGCGGCTGGCGTAGTTGCCGAGGCAGAAGGTGGTGAGGTCGGTGTCGGCCTCGGAGATGGCCACGTCGGAGAAGGGGACGCCCAGCTCCTCGGCGGCGATCTGGCACATGGCCGTCCAGTGCCCCTGGCCGGTCTCGCCCTCGCCGCTGAGGATGAAGGCCTTGCCGTCCTCGTTCATCTTGATGGTGGCCGAGCTGCCGTCGTAGTCGCCGAAGTGGCGCTTGCCGCTCACGTGCACGGTGCAGCCCATGCCCAGGCCGCGGTTGGGCTTGCGCGCGGCGCGCTTCTCCTTCCACCCGATCATGCGCTCGGTACGGTCGATGCACTGCTGGAGCTCGCAGCTTATGACCCGGTTGCCGTGGGGCGAGACGTAGCCCTCCTCGGCGGCGTTGAGGCGCGCCATCTCGAACGGGTCCATGCCCAGCTCGTCGGCGGCGATGTCCATCATCTGCTCGACGGAGAACTCCGCCGACGGGTTGCCGAAGCCGCGGAAGGCGCCGGTGGGGATCTTGTTGGTGTAGACCAGGTAGGCTTCCGAGCGCACGTCCGAGTACTTGTAGCAGGTGTCGTGGCGCAGCGCGGCCACGCCGGTGATGGCCGGGGCCTTGCCGCTGTAGGCGCCGTTGTCGGCGATGATGCGCATGTGCTTGGCGCGGATGCGGCCGTCCTTCTTGAAGCCCATGCGCACCCACACCTTCATGTTGACCCGCGGCCGGCTGCCGGCGAGGAACTCCTCCTCCCGGGTGTTGATGATCTTCACCGGGCGGCGCGCCTTGCGCGCCAGGATCGCCGCCACCATGGCGTTGTTGTCGTCGCAGGACTTGCCGCCGAAGCCGCCGCCCACCGCGGTCTGGAGGACGCGCACATCGGCCTCGCGCACGCCCAACGCCGTGGCCAGGCGCATGCGCGCCATGAAGAGCGTCTGGGTGTTCATGTAGACCGTGTACTTGCCGTTGGCCGAGTAGTCGGCGACGCTGCCGATGGTCTCGATGGCCGAGTGCCACTGGGGCACGCTCTCGAAGGTGTCCTCGACGACCAGGTCCGAGTCCTTGAAGGCCGCGTCGATGTCGCCCCGCACCACGTCGATGGTGAGAGCGACGTTGTTCTCCTTCTCCTCGTGGATCAGGGGCGCGTCCGGCTGCATGGCCTCCTCGGCGTCGAACACCGCGGGCAACTCCTCCCAGTCGATGTCGATGAGCTCCAGCGCCTCCTCCGCGGTATCGCGGTCGATGGCCGCCACCGCCGCCACCTCCTCGCCGACGTAGCGGGCCTTGCCCACCGACAGCGGATACTGGTCCGGGAAAAAGACCCCCCAGCCCTTCTTGATGGTGTCCTCGGCGGTGACCACGGCCTTGACGCCGCGTAGCTTCTCCGCCCGGCTGGTGTCGATGCTGCGGATGCGCGCGTGGGGCAGGGGACTCCTCAGGATCCGCCCCGTCAGCATCCCCGGCAGGAACACGTCGGCGACGTACGCCGCGCTTCCCGTCACCTTGTCGTGGCCCTCGAAACGGTCCACGTTCTGCCCGAGTACCGCGAACTTCTCTGCCTTGCTCATGTTTCCCCCAAAGGACGGCGGCGTTGTGCGAAGAACGGCGTGGCGGGCCGCTACTCGGACGTGTCGCTCTTGTAGGTGTCCGACTGGTAGAGGCTCTGGATCCTGGCCTGGCGCACGGCTTCGTCGCGGCGGCCTTCATCCACTTTCCCTTCCACCACGGCCATGACCGACTCCAGGATCTTGTAATAGCCCGTGCAGCGGCAAAGGTTGGCCGACATCCATTCCTTCACCTCGTCGGTGGTGGGGTTCGGATTGTGGTCCAACAGCGCCTTGGCGGCCATGATCTGTCCCGGAGTGCAGATGCCGCACTGGAAACCGCCGAATTGCACGAAGGCGCGCTGGAGCGGGTGCAACTCGCCGTCCTGGGCCAGTCCCTCGATAGTCTCGATCTGCTTGCCCTCGCAGGCCGCCGCCAGCGTCAGGCACGCGCTCACCAGGCGCCCGTCCACGATGACGCTGCACGCGCCGCACACGCCGATGCTGCAGCCCTCCTTGGTACCGGTGAGGCCCACGTCCTCGCGCAGGGCATCCAGCAGCAGGCGGTTGGGCTCGATCTCGACGTCGTGCTCCTCGCCGTTCACGTTCAGTACCATGTCTCTCTTCATCGTGGACCTCGAATTCGCGGGAGTGCGCGCGAGCGCGTTGGAAGCGAGCGCGTTGGAAACCGTTCCGGCCCCGGGGATACCGCTCGGATACGGGTGGTGACGGCGCGTTACTTACACGGACCGCCCGGAGTGGGTCTTGCCCCATTCCAGCCGGATGGACTTGAGAGTCTGGCCCTCACCGACGCTGACGCGTGTGCCCTCGAGCTTTTTGCCGACCTTCTCGAAATCGCCCTCGGCCGCCATGCGTGCTTCCTCGTCCAGCTCGTCGGGCCAGAGGCCCATGAGGTAGCCGTGCCACGGCTCCTTGAGATCGAGCTCGGGCAGCTCCAGTTCCTTCCACAGCTCCACCGCCCGCTCCATGTAGGGCTTCTTGGGCAGCGACAGCGGCGGCAGGTCGGCCTTGCGGGTGGCGTCGATCAAGAGCGCCGAGTCGGTGCTGTCGTAGCGGCTCGACGGGTGGCTCACCACCATGCCGATGGGGGTGGCGCCGAAGGGGCGGTTGGGCACGATGGTCACGTCCTTGTGCGGCTGGCAGCGGTGCGTGATGGCCCAGGTCACGGCCACGGGGTCGTTGACGTTGATGTCCTCGTCCACTGCCACGATGAACTTCCCCACCCGGTCGCCGTACTGCAGCACGGCGTCCATGACGCGCCGGGGCTCGCCGTCGTCCTTCTTGTCCAGGCGCACGGCGACGTAGGGGCGCATGTTCACCAACTCCTCCATCATGTAGACTTCCTTCACCGACTCGAAGCCCTTGCCGGTGAGGTAGCGGTGCACCAGGGTGCTCATGCCCATGGCCTTGATCTTCGAGCTCTCGCTGGGCGTCACCTGGCTGATGATGGAGACCCAGATGGGGTTCTTGCGGTGCGTCACGCAGGTGAGCTCCATCACCGGACCGATGGTCCGGGGGTCGACGTAGCCCATGGACTCGCCGAACGGGCCTTCCTCTTCCAGGTAGTTGGTGGGGATGATGCCCTCGAACACCACCTCGGCGGTGGCCGGCACCTCCAGGTCGACGGTCTGGCACTTGACGAGCTGGACCGGAGTCCGGGCCAGGCCGCCGGCCAGGGCGAGCTCGTCCATGTCGGGAGGCACCTTCTGGGTGGCGGTGTACGAGGCCGCCGGCACCGTGCCCACGGCGATGGCTACTTCCAGCGGGATGCCCCGCTCGCGGCACTTCTCCCAGTGGGCCGACAGGTCCTGGGGCGTGCCCGAGTTGGCGCCGCAGCGGAGCGGCGACTTCACGAGCCCGCGGTAGTTGCCGACGTTGCGCGCGCCGGTCTCCGGGTCCTTGGTGATCCAGTGGCCCGCGGTGATGTAGGGGCCGTTGTCGAATCCGGGGGTCGAGATGGGGATGGGGAAGCGGGCGAAGCCGCCGCTGGCGGCGAGGTCGTCGCCCTTGTGGATCACTTCCGTGACCGGTCCGTCGGGCACCATTACCGGCGGGATCGGGTTCTCCATGGCCTCGATCCAGCGGTCCGGCACCTCTTCCGGCCGGCACTGGAGCCCCAGGCTGTAGATGGCGGTGGAGCCGGAGAGACCGCCCACCAGCACCGAGCCCTCGTAGCGGCGGCCTTTCGAATCCGTCACGTTCTCGAACAGGAACGCCTTGCGCTGCTCGTCGGGCAGTCCGCGGAATTGCAGGCGCACCAGCGGCTGCAATTCGGTGTCCTTGTTGACTTCCCGTGTGATGCGGATGAGCTTGCCGGCATCCTCCAGCACACCGATGAACTCACGCAAGTCCTCGTAGGGTCGTTGGTTGGTCATGGGGTGAGGATTTAAGCACTTTTGCCTACTTCCGCAACCCCGAAGCCCGGAACCGGCCCTCCAGGGCCGGCGCATTTTGCAAATTCCACGGCGTGGCGTAAGATGACCCGAATGGCTCTTTGCATCACCAACACCATGAGCGGGAAGAAAGAGCCGTTCCTACCGCTCACGCCGGGCACGGTGAACATGTACGTGTGCGGCGTCACCGTCTACGACCAGTGCCACATCGGCCATGCCCGTGCCCTCCTGACGTTCGACATCATCCACCGCTACCTGCGTTTCCTCGGTTTCGACTGCCGTTTCGTACGCAACTTCACCGACGTGGACGACAAGATCATCAACCGGGCGAATGAGGAGGGGATCGCGCCCGAGGCGCTGGCGCAGCGCTACATCGACGCGTTCCACCGGGACGCGGCCGCCCTCGGACTGGCGGAACCCGCGGTCGAGCCCCGCGCCACGGAGCACATCGACGGGATGGTCGCGCTCATTGCCGCGCTCATGGAACGCGGCCACGCCTACGCGGTCGCCGGCGACGTCTATTTCGCGGTGGAGAGCTTCCCGGAATACGGCCGGCTGTCGCGCCGGAGCCTCGACGAGATGACCGCGGGCGCGCGCGTGGAGGTGGACGACCGCAAGCGCCATCCCATGGACTTCGCCTTGTGGAAGGCCAGTAAGGAGGGCGAGCCCTTCTGGGACAGCCCATGGGGCAGGGGACGGCCGGGCTGGCACATCGAGTGCTCGGTCATGAGCACCCGGTACCTGGGCCAACCCTTCGACATTCACGGAGGCGGGCAGGATCTCGTCTTCCCGCACCACGAGAATGAAATCGCCCAGTCCGAATGCGCTACCGGCGAGCCCTTCGCGCGTTACTGGATTCACAACGGTTTCGTCCAGTTGGCCAAGGAGAAGATGTCCAAGTCCGTGGGCAACATCCTCAGCATCAAGGAGGTGCTGGAGCGCTTCGATCCCGTGGCGCTGCGTCTCTATATGCTGACGACCCACTACCGCAATCCCATCGAGTTTTCCGAGGAGGGGCTGGCGGAGGCCCAGCGCACGGTGGCGCGCCTGTACGAGACCGCGAGCCGGGCGGAGCGCCTCATCGGCCCGTCTCCGGACGGCGCCGCCGACTCTGGCCCCCTGGACGACTTCCGCCGCGAGATGGATGATGACTTCAACACTCCTCGGGCGCTGGCCGTGGTGTTCGAAGAGCTTCGGGCGGTGAACCGGCTGCTGGACGAAGGCCACACGCGGGCGTTGGACGGAAAGCGCAACGCGCTTCGGGCCATGACCGGTGCCCTCGGACTCTTGCAGTCACCGCCCGAGCGTTTTCTGGAAGAACGGCGCCTGAGCGGGCTCACCCGGCTGGCCCTGTCCGAGGACGAGATCCGGCGCATGATCGAAGAGCGCAACGCCGCGCGGCGGGCAAAGGACTGGGGGCAGGCCGACGGCATCCGCGATTCGTTGAAGGAACAGGGCATCCTGTTGAGAGACGGCCCCTCCGGCACCACTTGGGAACTGGCGGAATAGGCTTCGGCTTGTTCGAAGGAACCGGTTGACAATGGCTCAACGCATGGCCCGACGGCGAAGGGGTTGGATGTCCCTGCCGAGAAGAAATCTGGGCCTCCTGGGCGCCCTCGCCGTGCTGGTGGCGGTGGTCGTGGGGGGCATCCTGCTGTTCCGGCAACTGGAGTGGTACGCGCCGCGGATCGAGGTCCATCTCGAACGAGCCACCGTCGGCCGGCGTGCCTTCGCGGTCAAGGTGGGCGACCGCGGCACCGGCCTCTCCCACGTATCCATCAACCTGGTTTCCGCCGGAGCATCCCGCCCCATCCACTCCCAGACGTTTTCGGACACGGTACACTCAGTCGATATCCCCGTGCAGCTCGATCCAGGCAAATACCGGCTGACGGACGGTCCCGGGGTTCTGTCCGTGACCGCTGTCGACCGCTCCTATTGGCGTTTCTTCAGCGGCAACGAGACCACCCTGGACAAGGTGATCACGCTGGACTTCAGGCCTCCCACCGTGGAGATCACCGGCCACGACCGCTACGTCACCCATGGCGGCACCGGCTTCGTCACCTACAACGCATCGTCGGATACAGAGCGCACCGGGATCCGGGTCGGGCGGTATTTCTTTCCGGCCTACAAGGGGCAGTTTGCGGATGGCGCCAGGTATCTGGCGTTCTTCTCGCATCCCTACGACCTCCCGGTGAGCGAACGCGCGATGGTCGTGGCCGAGGATTATGCCGGCAACAAGTGGGAGTCGCCGTTGGCGTACAATGTCCAGCCGCTCCGGTACCGATCGGTCCGGGTGCCGGTGTCCGACGACTTCATCCGGCGGAAGATCGTGCCGCTGGTGGGCGAAGCGGGCGGCGCCGGTGGAGGTCCTCGGGAACAGTTCGTCAAGGTGAACCGCGACTTGCGGCGGGTCAACGAGGACACGATCCGGAAGGCCTGCCAGGACTCCGCCCCGAGAAAGCTCTGGGACGGACGTTTCGCGCAGCTCGCCAATTCCTCCGTCCAGGCCAACTTCGCCGACCGGCGCTCCTACTACTACCGCGACGAGAAGATTGACGAGGCGCGGCACCTGGGATACGACTTGGCGGTCACCCGGCGCTATCCGGTGGGAGCGTCCAACAGCGGTGCCGTCGTGTTCGCCGGGCCGCTGGGAATCTACGGCAACACGGTGATCATCGACCACGGTTTCGGGTTGTGCAGCCTCTACTCCCATCTGAGTTCCGTCGCCGCGACGACAGGGCAGATGGTGAAGAAGGGCACGAAGATCGGCCGCACCGGCGAGACCGGGCTCGCGGTCGGGGACCACCTGCACTACGGCGTCTACATCCACGGCGTCGCGGTACTGCCGCTGGAATGGTGGGACGCGAAGTGGATCCGGGACAATGTCGCGGGCAAGCTGAAACGCCCGGCCGCGCGGGAGGAATCGGCCGCGACAACCAACCGGACGCGCGGCGACGCCTGAGCCCGGGCGATGTTCAAGGTCGCGGCCGGTATTCTCTCCCAAGGTGATCGGTTCCTGGTGTGCCAGCGGCGTGGCGATGGCCCCTTCCCGTTCAAGTGGGAGTTCCCGGGCGGCAAGATCGAGGCGGGCGAGGGCGCGCGCGCTGCTCTCCAAAGGGAACTCAAGGAGGAACTCGACATCACGGTGGAGAAGGCCCGCGAGGTTTTTCGACACGCTCACGCCTACGCCGACGGGACACGCGTGGAGCTGGTTTTCTTTGACGTTCGCGCCTACCGCGGAACCCCGCGCAATCAGGTGTTCGAGCGCATCGCGTGGGTGCCCGCCGACGAACTGCAAGACATGGACTTTCTGGAAGGAGACCTGCCGCTGGTTCAAGCCCTGTGCGCCGGCGGCCTCGTGTCAGAACGAAGAGAGGAGCCAACATGATCCTGGTATTGCGTCCGGAAGACATCGACGGCCTGATCAGCATGAAAGAGGCCGTCGACCTGGTGCGGGAGGGGTTCGCCCAGTGGGATCGGAATCCCGACATAAGCATGGTGCGCCGGCGCACGCACATGCCGTCCAACGTGCGCGTCAGTGTCCATCAGGGGGGCCTGCCCGAGGTCGGGGTCACCGGCCTCATGACCCACTGCGAGTGGACCAAGAATCCGGTCCACGGACAGCATTCCATCGAGGCCTTTCCCGTGCGCGGACGGCCCACGCAGGTCCTCTTCGATTCCGAGACCGGAGAGCTGCGCTGCCTCATCATCGGCGAACCCAGACCGCGCGAGCTGTCCCTGAGCGGGGTCTCCGCCCTGCGCACCGCCGCCAACAGCGCGGTGGGTACGGACCTTCTCGCGCGCAAGGACGCCAGCACCATCGGCATGCTGGGATCGCAGAACCAGGCCAAGTATCACCTGCTGGCGCTGCGGGAGATACGCAACCTCACCAGCGTCAAGGTGTTCAGCCCGAACCCGGAGCACCGGAAGGAATTCGCCGATGAGATGGGCGACCTCACGGGACTGGAGATCCGCCCGGTGGAGAGCGCCCGGGAGGCCGTCAAGGACGTCGACATGGTCATCGCCGCCACCAGCTCCAATGTGCCGGTGCTGGACGGTCACTGGCTGGAACCCGGCGTTCATCTGACCTCCATCGTCCTTAGCAACATCGGTCTGATGCGCGGCGGCTTCGTCCCCAAGATGCGCCAGGAGCTGGACGACGAGAGCATGCGGCGCGCCGACGTCATCGGTGTCAACTCCCGCCAGACCATCGAGGTGGACCAGCCCGGCGACTTCGTCGAGCGGCTCGAAAAGGGCATCATCTCCTGGGACAAGATCGTCGAGGCGGGCGAGATCCTGAATGGAGTGAAGCCCGGCCGCACGGACGCCGGCCAGATCACGCTGTTCAAGAATACCGGCGGGGTGGGGATCTCGGACGTGGCCATCGGCGGCAAGCTGTACCAGTTGGCGCGCGAACGCGGACTGGGCATCGAGCTGCCCATCGACGGCGCCGAATGGCGCGAGCCGCTCTAGGGCCGAGGCACCCTCGCCCTTCGGATCTCCCGCGCTTCCCGCCGGCGCCAGTCGCGCTGCCCGGGTGTGGAAAGGATACGGTCATGACCCTGATCCTGAACAACGACGACGTGAAACAGGTGCTCACCATGGACGTCACCATGGCGGCCCTCGAGAAGGCCTACGTGGAGCTGGTGGACAAGGAGGCCGTCTGCCGTCCGCGCATCGACCTGCAGGTGCCCACCTCGGACCCCGAGAAGCTGTACCAGTGGGGCACCATGGAAGGCGGCTCCACGTCCGGCTACTTCGCCATCCGCATGAAGTCGGACATCATCTACGAGCAGGAATACAATGGCGCCATCACGCAGGAGAAGTACTGTGTGCGGCCGGGCCGCTTCTGCGGCCTGATCCTGCTCACCAGCATCGAGAACGGCGAGCCCCTGGCGCTGCTGAACGACGGCCACCTGCAACACATGCGCGTGGGCGCCGACTCCGGCATCGGCGCGAAGTACATGGCGCGCGAGGGCGCCGCGGTGGTGGGCATGGTGGGCTCGGGCGGCATGGCGCGTTCGCACCTGGAAGCGTTCATGAAGGCCCGGCGCATCGAGCGGGTGCAGGTCTACAGTCCCACCAAGGCGAACCGGGAGGCCTATGCCCGGGAAATGACCGAGCAGTTCGACGTCGAGGCCGTGCCCTTGAGCGACCCGGACGCGGTCTACAAGGGGGCCGACATCCTGGCGGGATGCACCGATTCGGCCGTGGACATCATCAAGGGGGCGCTGGTGGAACCGGGCACTCACATCACTTCCATCGGCGGGCGGCCGGATGCCGAGACCTTCGAGCGCATCGAGCTCTCGTTGAGGCTGGGTACCGCGCCGGCGCCCTGGGGCCTGGATGAGTTCGCGCTGCCGGACGAGTACATTACCTACGCGGCGCGCCCCGAACACGACGCCGGATTCAAGATGAAAGGCAAGCGCCGCCGCGCTCATGGGGTGCAGGGGGGCGACAAGAACGTGATGCTCGCGGAGTTGCTGGCGGGGCGCCACCCGGGCCGGACTTCAGCCGACCAGGTCACCTATTCGGAACGGGGCAACGTCCAGGGAGCACAATTCTATTCGGTGGCCGGCAAGGTCTACGAACTGGCCAGGGAGCGCGGCCTGGGGAAGGAGATTCCCACGGAGTGGCTGCTGCAGGATATTCGCGATTGATCGCGATTGAATGTGAGGGCCGTGTACGGGGCATTGCGAAATCCGGAGACGCCCCTGCACGCTGCCGAGCATTCTGCTCCGCCTGAGCTTCGCCGTTGATCGTTGCCACGCATGCCCAGCGTCAACGGATTTCGCAATACCCCGTACACGGCCTCGGCTGATACGCGGGGAACAAGGAGGGCAAGGCGCCATGCTGATTCTGAACAACGATGAGATCGAAGGCCTGCTAACCATGGACACCTGCCTGGAGGTGCTGAACAAGGCCTACCAGCAACTCGCCGACGGCCACGCGGTCAACCGCCCGCGCACCGATCTCTATCTGCCCTTTCCCGAGACCTCGGGGGTGTACGCCTTCAAGTCCATGGAGGCGGGGCTGTTCGATCCCAAGGTGGTGGCCCTGCGGATCAATTCGGACGTGATCCGCTGGGAGGACCGCGGCGACCGCGTCGTCAAGGACAAGATCCCCAAGGCGCCGGGCGGCAAGTGGGTAGGGCTCGTGCTGCTGTTCTCCGCCGAGACCGGGGAGCCCTTGGCCATCTTCCCGGACGGAGTGATCCAGGCCTTCCGCGTGGCGGCTTCCAGCGCGGTGGCGGCCCGGTACATGGCGCAAGAGAACGTGACCTGCCTGGGGATGCTCGGGTCCGGCTGGCAGGCCCGCGCCCACGTGGAAGCCTTCTGCAAGGTGCGCTCGTTCGAAAAGGTGCTGGTGTTCAGCCCGACCCAGGCGAACCGCGAGGCGTTTTCCGAGGAGATGGCGGCGAAGGTCGGCGTGCCGGTGGAACCGTGCGCGGACGCCGCGATGGTGGCGGAGCAGTCGCAGGTGCTGGTGGCGGCCACCAACGCCATCACGCGGGTCATTCCGCCGGAATGGGTGCGGCCCGGTCTTCACTTTACCTGCGTGAAGCCGTCGGAGCTGGGCGACGACACCGTGGCGCGCGCGGACCGCGTGGTGCTGCACACGCGCAAGGCCGCGCCGGAGAACTACATCGCGGGGATGGGCGACGAGCGCGTCGTGGCCCACGACCCGCTGGAATTCCTCAACGCGGCGGACAAGGATGCCGTGGAGCGGCCCAAGGAGCCGCCCTGGGTGGACGCACCGGAACTCAAGGACGTGGTGTCCGGGAAAGTGGCCGGGCGCACGAGCCCGGAGGAGTCCACCTGTTTCATCAACACCATCGGTCTGGGGCTGCAGTTCGCGGCCGTGGGCGGCGCGGTCTACGCGGAGGCCAGGGCCAAGGGGGTGGGGCGGGAGATTCCGACGGAGTGGTTTTTGGAGTCGGTGCACCCGTAATCGAGTGGACGGGAGCGATGGGGGGGGGGGGGACCCCGGGGGGGGGGGGGGGGGGGCCCACACCGCCCGGGGGGGTCCCGGCCCCGCCGTCGCTGGACGGTGAAATACAAGGCGCCGGGGGCGGGCTCACACCGCCGGCAATCAAATAGAGTTTCGGTGCATCCGCCCGATTAACGCTTCCAGTGGCGGGCCACGTCGCTCACCCTTACCGCCCGGCTGCCGTGGCGGATCTGATAGAGTGTCCTGCCGGTTAACTCGAGACAGCTCAGGGCGTTGCCGTAGACCAGGCCGGTGTCGAGGCCGATCTTGTAAGGCAGGTCGAAGAGGACCTCCTGCATCGGCGTATGGCCGAACAGGACGGTGTGCGGTAACGGATGCGGGTTCATGATGAACTCGTGCCGTATCCAGATGAGCTCCTCGCCCACCTGCTCCTCCCACGCACGCCGCGGATTGATGCCCGCGTGCACGCACAGGAAGTCATCGACGAAGTACCACGGCTCGAGCCGCAAGAAGAACTCGGCGTGTTCCGTTGGCAGCGCCGCCAGAAGACGCTGGCCGTCCGCCGCGGTAGGGGAGCCGGTCGGGGCCGCCAGGCCATAGCTGGCGAGGGTGGCCAGTCCGCCGTTCAGGAGGAAGGCGTCACCGTGGCGGCCCGACAAGTCCATGTACGACAGCATCATGTCTTCATGGTTGCCACGCAGGAACACGGTCTTCTGGTCGCCGTGCCGGCTGAGATCGGTGAGATAGTCGACGACCCCCTTCGAGTCGGGGCCGCGGTCGATGTAGTCGCCCAGGAAGACGAGGGTGTCGTCGCCTTCGAGGGGAAGGCTTGCGACGAGGGACGACAACTCGTCCAGGCATCCATGCACATCACCGATCACGTAACACTTCATCGTTCTCTTGCACTTCCCTTACGGCTCCGGTACCGATGCGCCATGAGTCTCAAGGACCTGTACCTGAAGCCCGGTTTCGTGACCGGTGTGGTGCTCGTGCTGTTGGGAGCCGGCAACTGGATCATCGGTTCCGTGCAGGTGAACCACTACCGCGCGGTCGTGGCGGCTGGCTCCGATTCGGGAACGGAGGGTGGTTACGGCGGGGTTGGAACGCGGGCGCCGCAGGGGAACAGGGTGATCCTCGGTCGCATCCATGAAGAGAGGGAGCAGTACGACGCCGCGAAGGTGAAGATGGACTTCTTTTACGTGGTACTGACGGGCGGCCTGATACTCTTTCTGGCCGGTCTCGCGCTGGCCTGCTTCGCTCTCTTCAGGTCGTCCGCGATTGCGCGCTCGGCGGAGTCGCGGAACTGACGGCGGACGACCGGAGCGGATCAGCCAGACACCACGTTAGCGAGAAGGCTTGGACTTCTGGTACTTCCGGTAGTCGTAACCGGTTGCCATGGACAGCAGCAGGTCCTCCATGCCCCCGTCCTTCTCCCGCCTGAGAATCAGCAACCGCTCGAAGAAATCGCGAAAGGTCTTCTGAATGCGCTGGCGCTCCCCGTTGTCGCGCAGGTAGAAGTCGTGCAGGCTGGTGACGGCAGTCCGGAGGGCCGAGAAGCGCAGCTCGTTGGGGAAGGAGTCCCACTCGGGCAGCGACAGGGGACGCAGCCCTTCGTAGCCCATGATCAGTTCCTCGAAGCGGTCCAGCCGGTAACGTCCTTCGTGGTAGCACACGGCATTGACGGTCGTGGCAAGGTCACAGATGAATTTCCCGCGGCAGGCCTTGTCGAAGTCCATGATCCCGACCAGGCGCGATCCCTTGAACTTCATGCTCTCCCAGGACAGATTGCCGTGAATGATACCCTTCGGGAGATTATTGTCGAGGTAGGACTCAAGGTAGTTGACTTCGTCATCCAGCACCCGAACGATGGTCTTGAGGTGCGGAGGGAGGATCTTTCGTACCTCCTGGTACAACGACGCCACCCTCGGGAAGGAGAAGCGGTTTTCCACGCCCTTCTTGTATCCTCGGCCGATCAGATGAAGGTCGGCAAGCACGCGCCCGGCGGCGGCAATCTGTCCCCGTGTCAGGTCCGCCACGGGCACCTCGGCGCCATCGATGTTGCGGCTGGCCGAAATGAACCGGCCGTCGGCCTGAAGGTAGTGCTGCCCGCCCCGGCTCTTCAGGGGCTGCAGGCACTGGAAGCCGTGGCGCCGCAGGAACAGGAGGAGTTCGATGTCATGCTTGACCTCGTTCTCGCTCTTGAATCCCTCGATGGAGACGAGGAACTTGCCTCGCTTGGTTTCGAGAATGAAGAACGCCTCGGCGGATTCGCGATGGAGTCCCGCGGCGGAGAAGGGTTCACCGAGGGAGAATTCCTCGGCGATATCCGCCAGTTCCCGGGCGTTGGGCTGGGAGAATACGTCAGCTAGGATATGTCGTTCCGATGGTTTCGCATCCGTGGATAACATATGGTACCTATATTACTCAGTTGGCGACTATTTGTCAATAAACTTATCAACAACCTATCAACAAGGCCCCCAGACAACCCGTGCTCAGCATAAATGGCCGAGATGCCCGGGCGGCTTGTGGTTCCGTATACAAGCACTTATCGTGCCAGCGGTAAGTGCTTGTATTTGCGACAGTTCTTTCCAAGCCTGCTCGACAATATCGTCGCCCCAGATCGGCCAAGTTATAAAATATCTATTCTTTTCAATAGGTTATAAGATTCGACGTTTATGTCGCTCCGTGGAGGACCTGGCCGACACGATTGTCGCCCAGGTGCATTGCAGTCCGACATCCGTAAGGATAGGATGGAGGAGAGCAAGGAGGATCCCGCCATGGGCGAAGATGATGCCGAGGACGGCCTGGACGGCGCGGGCCTCGAAGGCACGACGGACGGAGAACGGCCGGATCTCTACTATCACGGGATCATCCGGCGCCTCTCGCACCGCAAGAACAACGGCGTGGTCCGCACCGCCAGCGGCCGGGATGTAAGGTTTTCCTATCAGATGGTGCGCATGTCCGGCCCGGTGACCTCCCCCAAGGGTCTCAAGGAAGGTATGGTGGTGGGTTACGACCTCGGCTGGACCGGACACGGGCTGCGGGTCACCAGGATCAGGACCTATCCGCGGCCGGAACGCGACGTCAAGGCACCGGCGCCGGCCCCGAGCGAGGCAACGGCTGCCGTCGAGGACGGCCCCGCGCCAGCGCCGGACGGTCCTCGGCGGGACGTGTAACCGGCGCCCGAAGAACCGGACCGGACGCTATTGGGCAGCCCCGCCCGCGAGGACGAGGATGTGGCTCGACAGCAGTTCTCCCACGAATACACCCAACAGGGCGATGTAGAACAACCCCGTCGCCGCCATGGTGTTGTTGAAGTCCGTCAGGGTCTTCCAGATCATCCAGGACAGCGCCAGCGGCGCGGCCTGGGCCACCAGGAAGCGGGACGACAGCAGGACCAGGTGGTGGCTGAAGAGCCGTTCCACGGTCGCCTCCGTGGCGGCGGTTCCAAACAGGTAGAGCAGGGCCGTCCCGAACATCTCCAGTCCGGTCTGAATGACCAGCATGGCGACGAAGAAGCGGAAGACGCGAAAGAACGGTTCGAGGCTCTGACCCGTTTCGATCAGGTACCAGTGGCCGATCAGCATGCCCACCGTCACCGCGCCCAGCAGCAAGGCCGAGACGACGAAGCTGAGCGGCAGGAACACCGCTTCGACCGGACCCAGGGAAGGGCCGGAGAAGGCGTAGGACGCGACTATCAGGCCGCCGAGTCCGGTCAGGATGGCGGTGGAGAAGAAACGCGCGCGCAGAAAGCCCCGTTCCCCCCAGAGCGATACGAAGTACAGGATCAGAAAGAGGGTGAAGACCGCCAGGAGGAGCACTCCCAGGACGTCACGAACCCCGCTTCGTTCGGGGAGAAGATCGATCTGCCCCCACAGCGCCAGCACCGCGGCGATGACGAGCACGCCGGCGGTGGATTTGTAGAAGCCCCGCTCCAGATCGTTGAACGGTGTCGCCGACAGGCCCACCAGCCCGCCCACGGCAACCTGGTAGAGAAACATCACGAACGCCGCGCCGTAAGGGTTCATGGCTCCGTTGCTTCCTCCCTCGGGCTTGGCCCGGGCTTGGTGGCGACGTGAAGACAGACCGCGCCCCGCAGGTACCGGCGGATGCCCGTCTCCACGAAACCCACCCCGGCGAGCGTTTCCGCCACCGTCTCCGGCGATACGAACGACCGCACCGAGTCCGACAGGTAACGGTAGGCCGAGGGATCGCCGCTCCCCCCCCCGCCGATGCGCGGCATGAGCCTGCCGAAATAGAGCCAGTAAAGGTGCGAGAAGAGCCCGTGAGGCGGTGGGAACATGTCCAGCGACGCCACCTGTCCACCAGGTTTGAGGACGCGGTACGACTCGCGGAAAAACGACTGCAGGTCGCCCACGTTGCGCAGCACGAAGGCGCTCATGACCGCGTCGAACGCCTCGCTTCGCACCGGCGCGGCCAGCGCGTGCGCCAGAACGTAATCGGCCCGGGATGCCGCACCCGTCCGCACGGCCTGTTCACGGGCGCGCTGGAGCATGGCCCGCGAGAAATCGACGCCGACCACGCGCGCGCCGGGCGCAAGCACCCGGCAGGCGTCCAGGGCCAGCGCTCCCGTGCCCGTGCCCATGTCCAGCACCCATGCCGGGCGGCCGCTCAGGCCCAGGGCACGGATGAGCTTGCGGCGCCACAACGAATCGAGCCGGAAGCTGATGATCCGGTTGAGCAGGTCGTAGCGTCCGGCGATGCGATCGAAGATGTTTCGGACCTGGGTATCGCGGGAGGCAAGCCGATGGCGCGCGGGCATTAATGATTGCGGTCCGTGAGCAGGCGCGCCAACCCCTTGAGGGCGTCCCGCGCGACCGGGTCCGGCAGCGTGTCCACCTCGCGGCACGCCTTGAGGGCGTACTTGCGGGCGAAGTCCCGCGCACGCTCGATGACGGTGCCGTTGCCCATGGCGTCGAGGGCGCGCTGGATGTCGTTTTCGGTGGGCTCCCGCGACTGGAAGACCTGGGTGACGGCCCTGTGTCCGTCGAGAAGGGAAAGCACGATGGGCAGTGACGGGTTGCCGTCGCGCAGGTCCATGCCCGTGGATTTGCCCAGCAGGTCGCGCCGGCCCACGACGTCGAGCACGTCGTCCATCATCTGGAAGGCGATGCCCAGGTTGAGCCCGAAGTTCGCCGCCACCTCCACCTGCTGGCACGGCGCTCCCGCGATGTAGGCGCCGAGCTTGGCGCCTGTCTGAAAAAGCGAGGCGGTCTTGCGCTCGACGATCTCGATATAGTCGCGCGCGGTGACCGTGCGGTTGCGGTTGAAGGAACCTTGCAGGATCTCGCCCTCGGTCAGGCTGGTGCACGCGTCGGCGGTCCACTGCACCACCTGGTCGTCGAACTTGCCGGCGAACTCGAAGGCCTTGATGAAAAGGAAGTCCCCGGTCACGAGCGTGCGGGTGAGACCGTAACGCTTGTAGGCCGACTCCTTGCCGCGCCTGAACTCGGCGCCGTCGATGATGTCGTCGTGCAGCAGGGTCGCGGCATGGATCAGCTCCATGGCCGTGGCGATGTCCACGACATCGTTCACCCGCTGGCCGTGGAAGGCCTTGAAGGCGAGCAGGGTGATGACCGGCCGAATACGTTTGCCGCCGCCTCCGATCAGGTGGGAGGCTATTCGGGTGAGCTCGGGCTCCTTCGAACGGGTGCACTCCGCCAGCCTCTGCTCCACCAGCTCCAACTGGTCGGCGACAAAGCCGTAAGGATCCACCGCATCACGCGGTTCCAGGGATTCTTCAGCGGTATCCGTCAGAAAAGCCTGAAGATCACTCTCATGGTCTTGCTGTGGCAGAGGGGACTCCGTTCAGGATGGTCTTTTCGTTCAGATAGTGGTGCGAAAGGGGGGAATTGAACCCCCACGGGATTGCTCCCACAGGATCCTGAATCCTGCGCGTCTACCAAATTCCGCCACTTTCGCACGAACGGGAAAGACCTTATATGTATCAACGGGAACGTTCTTGTCAAGTTCGTAGGAGGCAATAATGTCTGCTACTATGACGTCTGCGCTGAAATGGGTGAAATTCTGATCATCGAGAGACAGCCCATCCTGCGGGAGGCGTTGCGCCAGTTCCTGTTTCCGGAGCATCACGCCACCGTCCGGGAAGGATGGCTTGGCGCGCAGGACGTCGCGGGACACGATCTCGTCATCGTGGACCGCGATTGCCTGGACGCGGGCGAGGGTGCCGTGGACGAGGTGCTCGGTGCCCTCGCACGCCTCGGGGTTCCAAGCGTTTGGCTGCACACGGGGCCGGCCCCCGCGCTCCGCCCCAAGGGCCGCACGGCCGCGGTGCCCAAGCCGCTGGAGGTCCCGGCCCTCGAAGCCGCGCTCCGGTTGCTGTTGCCGTCGGCATCCGGGGACCTCCCTGGAGTCGACGCGGCGGAAGAGGGCGAACCCTTGGAGTACCCGCCGCCCGCCGGAGCGATCATCGAGTTGACCGAGGTGGTGGAGGACCCCGACGAGGAGCCGTAAGCCGGACCGAAAGCGGAAAGCAGATACCCATGCCCCGAGAAATCGCCAAGTCGTACAGTCATCAGGAGGTGGAAAGCCGCTGGTACGAGCGCTGGGCCGAGGGCGCGCACTTTGCCCCCAACGGCACCGGCGGTCCGTCCTATTCCATGGTCATTCCGCCTCCCAACGTCACCGGTTCCCTGCACATGGGCCATGCCTTGAACAACACCCTCCAGGACGTGCTGTGCCGCTTCCACCGGATGGACGGACACAACGTCCTGTGGGTGCCCGGCACCGACCACGCGGGCATCGCCACCCAGAACGTGGTGGAGCGGCAGCTCGCGGACGAAGGGCTGGGGCGTGGCGACCTGGGCCGCGAAGCGTTCATCGAGCGCGTGTGGAGCTGGCGCGAGGAGACCGGCGGCACCATCCTGCGTCAGTTGCGCGCCCTCGGCGTTTCGTGCGACTGGAGCCGCGAGCGCTTCACCATGGACGAGGGGCTTTCCCGAGCGGTGCGCGAGGCCTTCGTGTGCCTCTGGGAGGACGGGCTGCTCTATCGCGCGGAACGGTTGATCAACTGGTGCCCCCGCTGCAAGACCGCGCTGGCCGACATCGAGGTGGTGCACGAAGAGGTGGACGGCCACCTGTGGCACGTGCGCTATCCCCTGGTGGGGGAGGGCGAGCTGGTGGTGGCCACCACCCGGCCGGAGACGATGCTGGGCGATACCGGCGTCGCGGTCCATCCCGAGGACGCGCGCCACGCCACGATCGTGGGTCGGCACGCGCGTCTTCCCGTGGTGGGACGCGATATCCCCGTGGTGGCGGACGCCTTCGTCGATCCGGAGTTCGGCACCGGCGCGGTGAAGATCACTCCGGGACACGACTTCAACGACTTCGAAATCGGCTTGAGAAACAATCTCGAACTCATTAATATCCTTGATGATGACGCAGCGGTGCGCCGAGAAGCGTTCGCTCCTGCGGACGCTCCGGCACCCGCTTGGGTCGAACGTTACGCCGGCCTCGACCGCTATGCCGCGCGCGAGCGCATCGTGCGGGAGCTGGAGGAAGCGGGCCTGCTGGCCCAGGTCCAGCCCTACCGCCACGCCGTGGGCAAGTGCTACCGCTGCCACACGGCCATCGAGCCCTATCTCACCCCGCAGTGGTTCGTGAAGATCCAGCCGTTGGCGGAGCCGGCCATGGACGCCGTGCGCCAGGGCCGCACGCGCATACTCCCCGAGGGGTGGAAGAACTCGTACTTCGCGTGGATGGAGAACATCAAGGACTGGTGCGTGTCGCGCCAGATCTGGTGGGGCCATCAAATTCCGGCGTGGTACTGCGCCGGGTGCAACCCTGCGCTCGCGGCGGACGGCGGCGGCCGGATCGCGCCGGAATGCCTCCCCGTGGTGGCGCGCACCGCGCCGGAGCGCTGCGCGACGTGCGGCGGCGACCGTTTCGTGCAGGATCCCGACGTCCTCGACACCTGGTTCTCCTCCGCCCTGTGGCCGTTCTCCACCTTGGGCTGGCCCGACAAGACCGCGGAACTCGCCGCCTTCTATCCCACGGCCGCGCTGGTCACGGGTTTCGATATCCTGTTCTTCTGGGTCGCGCGCATGATGATGATGGGGCTCAAGTTCATGGACGAAGTGCCCTTCCGGGACGTGTATATCCACGCCCTGGTGCGCGACCAGGAAGGCCAGAAGATGTCCAAGTCCAAGGGCAACGTCATCGACCCCCTGATCATGGTGAACCGCTACGGCGCCGATCCGTTCCGTTTCACCCTGGTGGCCATGACCGCCATGGGGCGGGACGTGAAGCTGGCGGAGGATCGCATCGCGGGCTACCAGCACTTCGTCAACAAGCTGTGGAACGCCGCGCGCTTCGCGCTCATGAACATCGACGACGACGTGCTCGCGGAACCCCGCCGCACACCGGCCGATCTCGCCGGGACCGATCTGGACCTGGCCGATCGCTGGATACTGTCGCGTCTCAGGGTCACGGTGGAGCGCGCCCGGGAAGCCATCCGTGCGTATCGGTTCAACGATTACGCGCACCATCTCTACCAGTTCACCTGGCACGAGTTCTGTGACTGGTACATCGAGATGAGCAAGCTGCGCCTCAACGGCGCGGACGGCTCCCGCACCACCCAGAGGGTGCTGCACACCGTGCTCCAGAACATCCTGCTGCTGCTCCATCCGCTGATGCCCTTCGTGACCGAGGAGTTGTGGAGCGCGGTCACCGCCCGGGAAGTCTCGTCGTCGCGGAGCAACGACATCATGGTCCAGCCCTATCCGACGGCCGAGGAGTTTCCCGCGGCTCCCGACACGGAGGAGGAGGTGGCGTTCTTGAGCGGCATCATCCGCGCGGTGCGGAACCTCCGGACGGAGATGAACGTGCCGCCTTCCAAAAAGGTCCGGGTCGTGCTGTCGGACTCCGAAGAACGCCTGGCCCTCGTACGCGCTCACGAACCGCTCTTGTGCGCGCTGGCGCGGACGGATTCGCCGGAATACCTTGCGCAAGGCCTCCGGCCCCAGCGGGTGGCCACGGCCATTGTGGAAACCACCCACGTGTATGTCCCGTTGGACGCCGCGGTGGATCTCGATGAGGAAAGCAGCCGTCTCAACCGCTCCCTGGAGAAGCTCGAGACCGAGATGGGGCGCGTGCGCAAGAAGCTCGCCAACGAGAACTTTACGGCCAAGGCACGGCCGGACGTGGTGGAGCGGGAGCGCGAGAAGGCGCAGGAGATGGAAGAGAAGATCGAAGCCCTGAACCGCAGCCTGGAGCGGATACGGGAGCTTCAGGCACAGTAAGGACGCCGGCGCCGGCACGGCCTTGCGCACCTGGGTGAACCTCCAATCATGGATTCGGCAAAGGACAAGTCCGGCCCGGACCTGGCCGGGGAGTTGACCGCGGCCGCCATCCTCCGCGGCCTGGGTACCCGGCGCCTCGGGCGCCGCGTCGACGTGTACCCGGAGCTGGTATCCACCAACCGCACCGCTCACGCGCTGGCCCAGGCCGGCGAACCCGAGGGCGCCGTCGTCATCGCGGAGGCACAGACACGAGGGCAGGGGAGAATGGGCCGGCACTGGGTTTCGCCGCCGGGCCGCAACCTCTACATCTCCTTCATCCTGCGGCCGCGGCTCGCTCCCGCCGAGTCCGCCAAAATCACGCTGCTCACCGCGGTGGCCCTGGCGGACACCCTGAACGAACACGTTCCGCGCGCGCCCCGGATCAAGTGGCCCAACGACATCCTGCTGGGAGGCCTCAAGGTAGCCGGCGTCCTGAGCGAACTCGCGTGCGAGTCCGAGCGGACGCTGTTCGTGATCGTCGGCATCGGCGTGAACCTGAACTACCCGCGCGCGCTCATGCCCGCGGAAATCCGCGCGCGCGCCACCTCGGTCATGGAGGAGGCGGGGACCGCGGTGGACCGGGCGCAGGTGACGCGTGCCCTGGTGCGCCACATGGAGAACCGCTACATCGAGTTCGAGGAGGGCGGGTTCGCGCCCATCGCGCGCCGCTGGAACGACTACGCGCGCATGGAAGGGCGCCGGGTGCTCGCGCACACGCCGGCCGGCGAGCGCGCCGGCCGCGTCCGGGAACTCGACGGGAGCGGCTTCCTGGTGCTGGATTGCGGCGGCGGCCGGACCGAGCGCGTGGTGAGTGGGGACGTCGTCCTGGTCGACGGAGCGGAAGGAGCGTAGATGCTGTTGGCCGTGGACATCGGGAACAGCAACATGGTGCTGGGCGTGTACCGGGGCCGGGAACTGGTGACCCATTGGCGTCTGCTGACGGAGCCGCAACGCACGGTGGACGAGTACGGCGCCCTGATCACGCCCCTGGCGGCGTCCCAGGGCATTCAGGCCGACGACATCGACGCCATCATCGTCTCCTGCGTGGTGCCGCCCATGGTCGGCATGATCGACGAGTTGGGACGGAAGTTCTTCGGCGTCAAGCCGCTGCTCGTGGGGCCGGGCCTCAAGACCGGCATGCCGATTCTGTACGACAGCCCGCAGGACGTCGGCGCCGACCGCATCGCCAACGGCGTCGCGGCCTACGACCGTTTCGGCGCCGCCTGCGTCGTCATCGACTTCGGCACCGCCACTACCTTCGACTGCGTTTCCGACAACGGCGAATACTTGGGCGGACTGATCGCCCCCGGCCTGGTCATCGCCCTGGAGGCCCTGTTCCAGCGGGCGTCGAAACTGCCCCGGGTGGAGGTGCTGCGCCCGAGCAGCGTCATCGGCAAGTCCACGGTGCACTCCATCCAGTCGGGCATCTACTACGGTTACGTCGGTTTGGTGGACGGCATCGTCCAACGCATCGAGCGGGAGAACCGCATCAAGGCGCGGGTGGTGGCCACCGGCGGGGTGGCGTCCCTCCTCGCCCACGAATCGGCGGTGATCGAGGACGTGGACGAATTCTTGACCTTGGAAGGGTTACGTCTTATTTACGAAAAGAACGCGACTCCGTCGCAGCGCAAGCGCAGATCTTGATGCAAGTTCACGGGAGGGTGATTCATGGCAATTGAAGCTGGCCGGTTACGCAACGTCGGATTGCTGGGGCACCGGGGGGCGGGCAAGACCTCCCTGGGCGAGGCGTTGCTTTTCGCCGCCGGCAGCACGAACCGGGTGGGCCGGGTAGACGACGGCAGCTCGGCTTTCGACTACGAGCCCGAGGAGATCCATAGGCAGGTGTCCATCTCCAGCGCCTTTCATTCCCTGGAGTGGCAGAAGACCACGTGCGTCCTGGTGGACACGCCGGGTTTCGCCACCTTCCTGCCGGAGACGGTCCATTCGTTGCCGGCCTGTGGCGGCGCCGTCTTCGTCCTCCATGCCGGCGCCGGCCTGCGGGTAGAGGCGGAACGCCTCTGGGCCTTCGCCGCGGAGCGCGGCCTTCCCCGGATGTTCTTCGTCAACCGCCTGGACCGCGAGGAATCGGACCCGATGGAGGCGGTGGACGCCATCGTTGGGGAACTGGGAGGCAAGGCGATCCACGTACAGGTCCCCATCGGCCACGGAGAAGGTTTCCGCGGCGTCGTGGACCTGATCCGCATGAAGGCGGTGTGCAAGGAAGGAGACAACCCGGAAACCGAGGAAGACATCCCCGCGGAGCTTCAGGAACGCGCCGAGGAGATGCGCGTCAGCCTGATGGAGAACGTGGCGGAGACCCAGGACGAGCTGCTGGAAAAGTACCTGGAGGGGCAGGAGCTGACCGCGGAAGAGCTCTCCGAAGGACTGAGGGCCGGCGTCCAGGCCGGATCCCTGTTCCCGGTACTGTACGGCTCGGCGACCCGGAGCATGGGCGTCGCGGCGTTGCTGGACGGCATCGTCGCATGGTTCCCCACGCCGCTGGAGGAGGCCGCCGCCGAGGGCCGGAACCCGGTGACGGAGGAGGAAGAGACACGCGACAAGAGCGCCGACGCGCCGTTTTCGGCTTTCGTCTTCAAGACCATCGTGGACCCCTTCGCGGGCCGCCTTTCCATCATGCGGGTACTCTCCGGGACGCTCAAGGCCGACAGCACGGTGTACAACCCGGCCAAGGACGCCAAGGAGAGGATTACCCACATCTTCCGACCGGAGGGGGGGAAGCAGGAGGAGGTCTCGGAAGCCGGTGCGGGCGAGATCGTTGCCGCCGCCAAGCTCAAGGATGTGGCCTCCGGCGACACGCTGTGCGACGAGTCGGCGCCGATCACGTACCCCAGGCCGGTGCAGTTCACCCCTTCCATCTCCTTCGCCCTGTCACCCAAGACCCGGGCGGACGAGGACAAGGTGCCCCAGGCGCTCCAGCGCATGATGGAAGAGGATCCCTCCATCACCATGCACCGGGACGACCAGACGCGCGAGTTCATCCTGTCGGGCACGGGCCAGCTCCACATCGAGGTGGTGGTGGACAAGCTCAAGCGCAAGTACGGGGCGGAAGTGGAGCTGAAGGCCCCCAAGGTCCCCTATCGGGAAACCATCCGCTCCAGCGCCAACGCCCAAGGAAAGTACAAGAAGCAGTCCGGCGGCCGCGGCCAATACGGCGATACATGGCTCAAGATCGAGCCGCTGCCGCGCGGCAAGGGCTTCGAGTTCGTCGACAAGATCGTCGGCGGTGCCATCCCGCGCAACTACATCCCCGCGGTGGAGAAGGGCATCGTCGAGACAATGACCAGCGGTTACTTGGCCGGATTTCCCATCATGGACGTGCGCGCGACCCTCTACGACGGATCGTTCCATACGGTGGACTCGTCCGACATGGCTTTCAAGATCGCCGCCTCCATGGGCTTCAAGAACGCCATGGAGGCCGCCAAGCCGGTGATCCTGGAACCGGTCATGGCCATGGAAGTGACGGTGCCCGACGAGTCCATGGGCGACGTGATCGGGGACCTCAACAGCCGCCGCGGCAAGGTCCTGGGCGTGGACGCCAAGGGACACAGCCAGATCATCAAGGCGCAGGTGCCCATGGCCGAAGTGTTGCGTTACGCCTCGGACCTGCGCTCCATGACCAGCGGCCGCGGCGAGTTCCAGTCGGAGTTCTCGCACTACGACGAGTTGCCGGCGCACCTCATGGAGAAGGTCCAGGCCGAAGCCAAGGCGAAGGCGGACGGGGACTAGCGGCCGACGCCACACTAGCTCTTGAAGGTCAAGGCGCAATGGGAATGGAGAAGAGCTTCGAACAATTGTCGGCGTCGTTGCTCTACTGCAACAAGTGCGGTCAGGCCATGCCGGTGCGCGAGCGCCTGCTGCTGGTCTTGCCCGACGGCGACCTCTACGATTACAGTTGCCAGCGCTGCGGCAGCTCGGTGGGTTCCCGGACCGTCAAGTCCGAGCCGCCGGCATCCGACGGGTTCCCGCGCCTGGTGCGAGGGCTCTGAGACCGGACGTGCGCCATGATCATCGACTTTCAAAGCCACATCTTCCCCGAGCACTACATGGAGGCCATGCGCGTGCGCGACGGCGCCGTCGTGCTGGAAGAGCCGGACCCTTACAGCGGCATGGCCTATCTTTACGACAAGAAGCTCAAGTGCCGCATCAACACCGCCATCTTCAAGGGTCGCAACGTCGAGCAACGGCTGGAGCACATGGACCGCCAGGGCGTGGACGTTCAGGTGGTGAGCATTCCCGCTCCGGGCGCCGACCGCTACGACCCAGACGACGCGATGGCGCTGGCGCGGGTGGCCAACGATGAACTGGCGGAAATGTGCAACCGCCATCCCGACCGTTTCGTCGGCCTGGCGACGCTGCCGACCGCGTCCATCGAGGCCTCGCTGGAGGAGCTGGAGCGGGCGGTCGAGGAGCTGGGGCTGCGCGGGTTCGGGTGTTTCACCAACCTCAACGGCCGCCCCCTGGACGACGAGGTCTTCTTCCCCCTTTACGAGAAGCTCGCGGAGTACGAGCTGCCGGTCTACCTCCATCCCACCGCGCCCCTCGCCACCGAGGCCGTGGGCCTCGACATCATGCCCATCCTCATCTACGGCTGGGCCTTCGACAGCACCGTGGCCATGACCCGGCTGGTGTACGGACGGGTGCTGGAGAGGTTTCCAACGCTGCCCTTCGTGGTGGCGGACGTGGGCGGGGTGCTGGCCTTCTTCGGACAGCGGGCCATCAACATCTACACCGGCCGCACCGAAGAGATGCGTGAACGCTACGGCCTCAGGGAGAATCCGCTGGACTCGTTCCGGCGCTTCTTCGTGGACACCGCCGACCATCCGGTGAACACCCTCCGGTGCGTCATGGACTTCTTCGGCCCCGAGCAGTTGGTGTTCGGCACCAACTATCCCTACGGGCCCGACGACGGCTGCGGCTTCATCCGCAACAGCCTCAAGGCCATCGACGACCTGGGGCTGGCGCCGGAGCCCAGGGAACGGATCCTCGGAGGCAACGCCGCCCGGATCCTGCACATCGGGGAGAGACACGACACCAGGCCAAACTCATGAGACGGGGACCCTTCGGAACGTGTCTCTCGCGAAACAGGCCGTGTCAAACCTCCGGTTGGATGGGAATGGGCACCTATGCCCCTAGTCGTCATTCCCGCTTCCGCGGGAATGACGTTCTTGTTACGTAGCTGCCTCATGAGTTGTGACACGGCCTGGAATGCGGAAATGACGAGTTCGGGCTCAGTGTCCTTGATATGGGATCGGATCCCAGGAGACCCATCATCATGACCGAACCCCTACATGAAATTCGTTACGGCAAGGCCGCGCGCACGCTCGTCATGGGGCAGAACGGCGTGGTCGCCGCGGGCCATCCGCTGGCGTCGGTGGCCGGGCTCAAGATGATGCAGCGGGGCGGCAACGCCGTGGATGCCGCCGTCGCCGCGGGGTTCGTCCTGGCCGTGGTGAAGCACGAGGCCTGCGGACTCGGCGGCGACCTGTTCTCCCTCGTCTACATGAAGGACGAGGGCAGGGTCCGGGCGCTCAACGCCAGCGGTCCGGCCCCCGGCAACGCCAGCATCGAGGCCTTCAAGAGCCGCGGTCTCGACGCCATTCCCACCTCGGGGCCATTGAGCATCGCGGTGCCCGGAGCGGTGGAGGGATGGCTGGAGTTGCACCGCCGCTACGGCACCCTGGACCGCGCCGAAGTCTGCGCCGACGCCCTGACTCTCGCCCGCGAGGGCTTTCCCCTGTACCACGCCCTGGCCGGCTCCATCGCGGACTGGGCGCCCTCGAGTCCCGACATCCATCGCTATTTTCGAGCACCCCTGGAAGACCTCACGCCGGGGAGGATGCTGCGCCAGCCCGAACTGGCGGCGGTGCTGGAAGCCATCGTGCGCGACGGCCGCGACGGTTTTTATCGCGGCGACGTGGCCGCGCGGATGTGCGCCGGCATTCGCGACCAGGGCGGCCTGTTCGAGGAGCGGGACCTGGACGGGGAGTTCGCCGAGTGGCTGGAACCCCTGAGCACCGATTACCGCGGCTACCAGATCCTGGAGCAGCCGCCGGTGTCCCAAGGGTTCGTGATCCTCACCATGATGAACCTGCTGGCGGGCTACGACTGCGCGAAGATGAGCCGCACGGAATTGGCCCACGTGATGGTGGAGGCCAAGAAGATCGCCTTCGAGGACCGTATCCGCCATCTGGACGACCCGCGCTTCGGCAACCCCGAGGTGGAGCGCCTCATCAGCAAGGAATACGCCGACGCGCGCCGCGCCGACATCGGCGATTCCGCCGGCCCGGTATCCTCGTCCAGCGCCATGACCGGGAGCGACACCACGTACCTGTGCGCCGCCGACGGCCACGGCAACGTCATCTCGCTCATCGAGAGCGTGTTCTCGGTCTTCGGCTCGCGCGTGGTGGCGGGGGACACCGGTCTGGTCATGAACAACCGCCTGTGCAGCGCCCGGCTCGACCCCGACAGCGCCAACTCCCTGCGGCCGGGCAAGCGCCCCGCGCACACCCTCAACTCCTACATGGTGTTCCACAACGGCGAGTTGCTGGCCGTGGGCGGCACCCCGGGCGCGGACGACCAGCCCCAGACCAACGTGCAGGTCCTGCACAACTTCCTGGACCTCAAGATGGACCCCCAGTGCGCGCTGGAAGCGCCCCGCTGGAGCCATGTGCCGGGCACGCCGCCCAACGTCGGCTATCCCCAGAGCCTGCGCCTGGAACAGGGATTCCCCAAGGAGGTCATCGAAGGCCTGGCGGCCAAAGGCCACCCCGTCACGGTGGTGGAGCCCTGGTCCTTCGGCGGCGCCGCGCTCATCGCCAGGGACCCGCGCAACGGCACGCTCATGGCCGCCGCCGACCCGCGCCGGGACGGCTACGCCATGGGGTGGTAGGCAGGACGCAGGAAGAAGCCTCGACAGGAAGTCGGAAGGAGGCCAGTTTCGATAACGGTTTTATTTTGCTGGAACCGTCCTGTTTGACGGAGACTATTTGATAACTGTAAATACGCTAGTGTCCAGACCTTTGAGAATGTAGGGGGTCACTAGTGATGCTGGCCATTCAGCGCGTTCTTCTGATCGTGATACTCGCAGTGCTCCTGGTCTTCGGCGGACGGCTTGCGGAGGCCGGGGAATCGAGAGTGTGGCAAGCGTTCGATCGCCCCGCCGTTTTGTTGCTGTCAGGATTGCAGGGATGCGCGCCTACTCTCCGTGATGATGCATCGGAAGTCTCGCGTTGTTTGGCGGGTTGGTCGATCAATGAACTCCTGCTCGATGCGATGACCCGCTTGGCAACCGAGCGAGGCCAAGCGATCTTCGGCAGAAATTTCCGAATCGTCAATAACCTGAGTCACTCACCAGCAGGGAGCGGGCTCAGGGGCGGGCTTGACGTAGTACTGCCCTTTGGATCGTCGACCCTTTCCGGCGCTGCACGGCCCGAGTCAAGCGCCTTCTTCCTGCAGAACGGCTTGACCCGCTGGGTGGACGAGCGTGGCTCCAGCCGAAACGACTATCGCGCTGGCGCCGTTCGCCGTTTCGACCTGTCCGGTCAAGGCGCGTTGTCCGGTATCCTTGGCGTATCGGCATTTATGCAGCAGAGCCGTGAGTACCAGCATACACGGCTGGTGGTTGGGGCGGATTACGGCGGCAAGTGGGGACGCGGGACGATCAACATGTTCATGCCCGCGACGGGCTGGCGTCCCACACATACAGGGTACGAGGAGCGCGCGCTTGCCGGAACCGAACTTGTCTTACAGTTCAACCTCACCACCACGCTGTCCATGAAGACGGCGTTGGCCCGTTGGGAAGACGAAGACGGTCTTGGGGAATGGTCGACGAAGGGACGTGTAGCCGTGGAGTGGAGGCCGCATCGTTGGTTCAACATCGGCGCTTCATGGAGCGACTCTGGCACTCACCACGATTCCCACGAGTTTCGTCTAGCCTTCTCGATGCCCTTGGGGGACATGCGCCAACCGCAGTGGGAGGGCATGGGCGCCGTCGGCGGCGGTCCGACACCATCTTCCTTGGACGCTTGGAGCCCGGTCGCGAATGTGGGTGCGATCCAGGTGGCCACGCGTAAACGCGCCCGCGTTGATCCCGTTTCCGAGGCGACGGTCCGGTTCCTTCAGGAAAGCGCAACAACCGGCGACCAGATAAGTCTCGAAGTCCGCCTGTCGGCTGTCACATCTCGCGATCTGGACTTCGTTGTAACTCTCGCACCTGGCACGGGTACCAACCCTGCCGTGCCTGGCGTGGACTATTTTGACGAGCCCATCCCGGTCACGATTCCCGCGGGAACCTCCAGCGCAGCAGTGATCATCCAACTCCCACTCAATGCCGAACTGAACGAATCCCGATCTCTCATGGCCACGGTCACTGCGGCATCGTGACAGGTTAGAGCCTTCCCCGTTCGAGAAGTACTGGAGCCCGTCACGTGAATACTCGTTCACACGGCTTGAAGACGATCGCCTCCATATCGATAGTCGCGGTCGCGTGCACCCTTCTTGCGAGTTGTGGAGGTGGTTCTCGACCGGGGACCGGCGGTGGTGGGGACCAGATTACAATCGAACCACGCCCCCCACAGGACCGGCCGGATTTGGCTGTGGGCTCGCCTTCAGTGAACGACGCTAGCCTGCATGCGGGTGCGAGCTTCACCTTCTCGGCGACGGTGAGCAACAATGGCGACGCCGAGGCGCCGGCGACGACGCTCCGCTACTACCGCTCGACGGACGCGACGATCACGACGTCAGACACGCTGGTGGTGACGGACGCCGTGTCGGGGCTTGCCCCCTCCGCGAGCAGGGGGAAGTCGGCGCAGTTCACCGCGCCGACGGCGGCCGGCACGTACTACTACGGGGCCTGCGTCGATGCGGTGACGGACGAGTCCGACACCACCAACAACTGCTCGGCATCGGTGCAGGTGGATATCGCTGCGCCGGTGCAGCCGGTGCAGGGCCAACCGGACCTGGTGGTCGGGACGCCGACAGTGAGCGGCGCGAGTGTGGAGACGGGCGGGCCGTTCACCCTGTCGGCGACGGTGAGCAACGATGGCGACGCCGAGGCGCCGGCGA
>JAPOPM010000002.1 GCA_026712905.1 Deltaproteobacteria bacterium | reverse complement strand
CTTCGAGGTTGATGAGCCAGCGGCCGGTATCGTCGGACGGGGGCAGGAACGCGGGCGGCGCCCAGCGGGTGCGGTCGTCGGTGTCGCGCCAGGGGATGCCGCGGAGATCGACGGGGTCGAGAAGCAGCGCCCGGACGTCGACGTACTGGCGGTTCGTGTCCGCGGCTACCTGTTGGGCGATCTGACTCTTGGCTGCGCCTGGCGGCCCGAAAACGATGGTCGGCTGGCGGGCCTCGACCAACAGGGCGAGCACCTCTGCGAGATCGCTGGGGCGCAGCGTGTAGTCGGCGGAGATCTTCTCGGGAAGGGTCATCGGCATCCTCCGTGTGGTAGGGAATTAGGCGCGGAGGACGCTCTCCAGACCGTCCGACCGCGCCCGCCGGAGGCCCCCTCCACCTCTTCATGCCGACTGAAACGCACGGCATGGAGCGCAAGGGGTCTGGCGCGGCAAGGCATGGGCCGATGCTCCTTCGGCGTCCCGATTGGCCGTTCCCTGCTCAATCGGATACGCTGTAGATCTCCCGGAGAATCGGTGGGCGGGACCAACGATTGTGCGGGATGCCGGGCGCCCTCTGACGCGCCGACGCTGCGGCGCAGGCATAGGAGAAAGAGGAGGAGAAATGGCTACGGACCTGCGACATGGAGCACGATAGTGAACGACACCGGCGACTTGGAGGGCATCAGGGAAAAGGCCAGGGCCGAATTCGCCGGGCTACTCGAAGATCTCCGGAAGGACCACCCTGGAGTCGTGGAAGGTGCTGCAACGATGGTCGGCGGCGCGCTGGGTGGTTCAGCCTCGCTGACAGCGCTGTTCTTTGGTGGAACGGTCACGGGGTTCTCGGCGGCGGGGATCACCTCCGGGCTTGCCGCAGCGGGAGCGGTCGTCGGGGGCGGCATGGTCGCCGGCGTTGCTGTCCTGGCCGTGCCTGTAGCTGTGCTGGCAGTCGGTGGATACGCAATCGCGAAGCGGCGCCGGAACGCCAAGCTCGCCGCGTCTCTGCGGACTGCGATCGAGAAGCTGCATCAGATCCAAGAACGGCTGACAGCCAACGCCGAGTACTTTCGGAAGGAACTGGCCGAGATTGAGGCATACATTGCCGTCTTCGAGAACCAGATGCCCTGAGATGGCGACCAAACGAGACGAAGAAGAACAGCGCAATCTGAAAGCCCTTCAGCTACTCGGCCGGCGGGCTGACGCTCTAGCGATCGAACACGACGAAATCGACTCGGACCTGCAGGCAATCAAGGCGCGGGTGAAGGGCATGAGTCGTAGCGGGACACCGCCAGCATCCTTCGCCGAGAACCAGCGGGTTCATTTGGAACGTATGAACACGCGGTCGCCGATGGCGGATCCCGATGCCGAAGAACTATATGGCCAAGCGGAGGCCGCATTACCAGGCAGGATGACGGCGGACGACCTTCTTGCCTCCGCAGACCGGAGGATGAGGGACGCCCGAATAGCCCGACACGTTGACGACTTCAACGCGCAGTTCGGGCTGGACCGTTGGGACTACGCGATTGCCGGCGCCTGCGGTCTGATGGGTGCAATGTTCGACCTGCTTTGTGTTTCGCCTCCTGCCAAGCCTACGATGGCATGGACCGAAAGAGTGGACGGCATCTTCAACCGTGGCGTGCAGCAGGCATTTAACAGGCTGTTGCCGCCCGAGATGAGCGCTGCACTTGCCGAGGCCAACAAGATCGGGACCGCCGACGCAAGCACGATCGCTCAATTGGTGGGAGCACCGCCCCGCTCCTTGAACCCTCGGAACCACCGACTGCGCAGCTTGTCCCACGACCCGGTGCTCGGGTTCCTGTTCGGTGTGCTGGACATGATGCGTGGGACATGCACGGTCGTTGGCAACGACGGGATCAAGATACTCGAAGGAAAGGAGGGCCCGACAGGAACCGGAGTCTTCGGGTCGCTGGGACGGATGTTCGGACACCTGCTGTCCGACGTAAACGCGCCCTCTGGAAAGGGCAATAGGGGTATGGGATTGCCTGCGCCGTTCATGGGCATCTTGCGGATGTTTAGTGGGATGCCGGTGGCTGGGTCCGACTTCGGCAAGCAAGTCGAGTACATGTATGTCAACGGTTATGACTTCCGCCAATTCGTCGTTACGAGCATCCCGGCGCTGATCATGGAAGTCGTGATGCGCGTGTTCTATGCCGCCAAACAGGTGAAGCTGGCGAATGAGTCGCTCGGCCAAGCGCTCGTTGAAACGCTCCCGACGCGCATGAACCCGAGATTCAGGATGATGCTCGCCATCGGGTACGGATGCATGTCCGGCGTGAACGCCGGTCGAATGTACGTGACGCAGAACACCATGGCTTTGAACCATACCGCCTGGATGGCGCTGGCATGGAACGGATTTCACGCTCTCAAGTGGGCGATGTTGGACCGGCATCTAAAGCTCTGGGAAGGGATAGAGCGCAACGAAATTGACGCCATCGCACACGTGGTGAACCAGATCGACAGCCTCAAGACCAGGGTAGAGAGGTTGCCCACGTAGGGCCATGAGGGCGCTCTGGTGCACCACAGCGGCCGTGTCGCCAGTACCTGTCGATCCGCTACGCCGAGCGCCTGGCTAAGGCCGGGATTGAGCCGACGGTGGGCCGCGTCGGGGACTCCTACGACAAAGCCCTTGCCGAGTCCATCATCGGCTTTTTCAAGACCGAGGTGATTCGTCAACGCGGCCCCTGGCGCACCTCGTGGCCTGACTCAAACTAAAGATTACGATAACAGGGGCGCAGGTTGGTGAAGGCCTTGCAAGCGGGTTGCGCATGACCAGTTTCCTGGAAAGATTGTTCAAGTACCAAGGGACCGAAGGGAGATCACCGCAGGAAGACTTCTTCACGGAAGCCCTTGCAGGGGTGTTGGAGGCACACCCTCAAATGGTGGCGGCTTTCGCGGAATGGCTGACCGGCCGTAAGTTTAAGGGCGCGGACGTGGCCACACAGAAAGTCGTCAGCGGTGGCAACCGGCTAGACATGTGGCTCAAGGCGCAGGACGACGGCGACCGGAGTCATATGATCGTACTTGAGAACAAGTTAGACTCAAAGGAGGGGCAGGACCAACTCCGCCGGTATGAGCGTTACCTAGCCCGACAGGAGGCGGAGAGCAGAACGTTGGTGTATGTGTCAATGCACGAGCGGAGCGATTTCCAGCCATCGACCAGCACAGTCTCGTTCCTGAACCGAAATTGGTTTGAGGTGTATAACTGGCTCAAGGTTCAGATCCGGGCTTGGGGCCACCGAGAGGCGCGCGCTAGCGTTCTAATCGGGGAACTCCTGGAGTTAATGGAGGAATGGGACATGGAGATGGACTTGGGTGCGCACGACTTGGCGAGCGCGGTGGCATACAAGGGAGGGGTAGAGAGCCGGCTGCTGCAGATCTTGGATACGGTGTGGGAAGAGTGCCGAAAGGACTGCGTTAGCGGTAGCAGGTGGGTGTATGACAATCACGGCGTCTGTTACCGGTCCGCGTACGTAACGGACAACAACCTGTACTATGATTTCGGATTCGACTTCAAACGCGACGACGAGCAGTGGACCGCTAGGGACCTCCAACTCCCGTCGGCATACTTCGGTGTTCGCGGTGGCGATGTCGAGAAGCCGGTCTTGAACGGGTTGTCTGAGGAGTGGGTCGTTCCGCCATGGACAACGTGGCAGACCCACGAGAGGGTGCGGCAACTCGTCATGCTGGAGACGAGCGGCACTAGCCTGCACGAGGGCTACCTGGACTTCTTCCTATCGTCACTTGAGCAGGCCAAGGCCGCGATCGGCACCAGGCGCCCCCGGAGGGCGTCCATGATCCCGGTGTAGTGCTCGTAGTTGGCGACTGTGAGGAGCCGCGAGCCCTTGTCGTCGCAGGGCAGCGACTGGGCGGCATGCTGAGGGCGCGCTTCGCTCATGGTGGCGTTGAGCGCGGCCAGAGCCGCCTTCGGCAAGAGTCGCTTGTTGTAGCGCCCAACACTTGAACTCGCGTCGTGGTGGGCGGCGACGTGGTCGCTGGCCTCGCGGTCGTAGAGCCGGCCGGACCAGGCGCTGATGCGCAGGCTGAGCAGCATGGCGTCTTTGTTCAAGTCCACGGGGTCATCCTTTCGAGCTACCTGAGGGTCCATAAAGCGGACCTGGATTGCGGCGGCGAGCCTGCGCTTGGCCGCTTCGCGGCTGCCCGTCCGCACCATGTACTCGCCCGCGAGATCGTGGATGATTCGCCAGTGATGGCCACGGTTCCCTCCTTCACCGGGTCCTGGCG
>JAPOPM010000001.1 GCA_026712905.1 Deltaproteobacteria bacterium | reverse complement strand
TCTCCTCCGACCACTTCGGCCCCTTCACCAAGACCGTGGAGGACTGCGCCCTGGTGCTTGGCGCCATCGCCGGTGAAGACCCCAACGACCCCCTGTGCTCCAACGCGCCCGTGCCGGACTACACTGCGAGCCTCGGCAACCCCGTGGCCGGCATGAAGGTGGGCATCGTCAAGGGCTACTTCGACGAGCTCATGGTGGGCGAGGTCGCCAAGGCGTTCCAGGAAGCCCTCGCCGCCCTGGAGTCCCTGGGCATGCAGGTGAAAGAGGTCCCCATCCCGCACATGGACATCGTCCCCGCCGTCCAGACCGCCACCAGCCGGTGCGAGAACCTTGTCGCCCACGAGCCCTACATCCGCACACAGCCCCGGGACTACAGCCGCGAACTGCTGCACCGGAACATCGCCTCCCTCACCGTCCCCGCCTCCGCCTACGTCACCTCGCAACGCGTCCGCCGCGTCGTCTGCCGCGAGTTCGAGGAAGCCCTCCAAGACGTCCAGGTCATCGTCGCCCCCACCGTCGGCATCGCCGCCCCCACCATCGAGGAATGCAAGCAAGGCTTCGCCGAGATCGACGGCCGCCGCGTCCCCTTCCGCCACCCCAGCGGCAGCATCGGGACACGGTGCACCATTCCCTTCAACGTCACGGGGCTGCCGGCGCTCAGTGTGTGCTGCGGGTTTACGGACGGCGGGTTGCCGTTGGGGTTGCAGGTGGTCGGGGCGTGTTTTGAGGAGGGGCGGGTGTTTCAGGTGGCGCATGCTTATGAGCGGGCGGCGGGGTGGGTTGAGAGGAAGCCGCAGGTGGAGTAAGAAAATCACGCGCCGCCAGCGGGCGCGAGAGCCGGGAACGGGGGTCGACACGAGCGAGTCGTGCACGGGTGCGCACGACGCCGGCGTTCGAGGGGCGCGTGCTGCGGCAATCGGCTCCCGAGCGACACGCCGACGCGCCGGAGACAAGGACACGGACACAGGGTGAACCGCCATGACTGATATCCCTTCCAACCGGACCACCAACGCCACCGTCGAGGTAGGCGGCACGCAGACCGGAGCCATCGAGACCGCGAACGATTGGGACTGGTTCGCGGTCGACCTCGTGGCGGGGCGCACCTACACGATCGATCTGCGGGGAAGCCGCACGGGCGACGGCACGCTTTCCGATCCCATTCTCGTGGGTTTGTACGGTTCATCAAGTCAATATGTTTCAGGCACTACGAACGACAACGGTGGCGAGGGCCGCAACAGCCATCTCGTGTTCACCGCCACCGCGAGCGGCCGCTACTACGTCGCGGCAGGCGCCCGGAACTACGGCTTGGGCACCTACGAGCTCGAGGTCCGGGACACCTCCGCCGACGATACGCGCTCGGGCGCGGTCGATCTCGGTGATATCACGAGTCTGGAAGGCCCCCGCTTTCCCCGCAACTCGATGGACGGCGACGGCGACCGCGTCGGCCACTACCGGTTCACGCTCACCGAAGCGAAGAAGGTGAATCTCGGCCTGCGCCAGCAGGACGCCGATGCCGATCTGTTCCTGGAGGACGCCGAGGGCAACGTGCTGCACCGCAGCGTCGCGGACGGCACGTCGAACGAGAGGGTCGTGGCCACGCTGTTGGCCGGCACGTACTACGCGC